>JBPCXC010000071.1:0-9434 GCA_051008875.1 bacterium | reverse complement strand
CCCCCCCCCCCCCCCCCCCCCCCCCCCCCCCCCCCCCCCCCCCACCCCCCCCCCCCCCCCCCCCCCCCCCCCCCCCTCCCCCCCCCCCCCCCCCCCCCCCCCCCCCACCAACACTGCGGTGGTCATGCGGGTGGTCTCCGGGTGGTGGTGGACGATGATAACAGCCGCAGGTTGATGGCAAGAACGGGCGGGAGTATAGCACATTTCGCGTCATTCTTGTAGTCGTCTTCACCGCCGTCTTTGCGCGTATCATCCAAAACCAGCAGCCCTTCGGGCTGCCTCACTTGCTTGCGCAAGTGTGGATTCCCGCTTAACAGACTGCGGGAATGACGGCAAAGAAAAACTAAATCCTCGCGCTCACCGTCCGGCGTCGGTCGCGCGCGGCGGCGCGGGTGTGATAGAACGGCATTCGTCGCACGCCGTCGCGCGTCGATTCGCCCGCTCACTTAACGCTCCCGATTCCAACCTCCATTCGTTGCGATGACCAAAGCATTCCCGGCGATCTTCGTCGTGTTGTGGGCGACCGGGTTCATCGGCGCGCGGTTGGGCATGCCGCATGCCGAGCCGTTGTCGTTCTTGTCGCTGCGCTATGCGTTGGCGATCGCGTTGCTCGGCTGCATCGTGCTGGCGGCGCGCGCGCCGTCGGGCGGGCGGCTTGTGTTGCGCTCGAAGTTGGCGTTGCACTCGATGGTGGTCGGCGCGCTGCTGCACGGGGTCTATCTCGGCACGGTGTTCTGGGCGATCGATCGCGGCATGCCGGCCGGCGTGTCGGCGATGATCGTCGGGCTGCAGCCGCTGCTGACCACCGCCTTCGCCGCGTTGTTGTTCGGCGAGCCGAGCGCGCCGCGGCGTTGGTTTTATATGGCGCTCGGCTTGCTCGGGCTGGTGCTGGTGCTGTCGCCGAAGTGGTCGGTGTCCGGTAGCGGCATCCGCGCCGACACCATCGTCGCCTGCGTCCTCGCGGTGATCGCGGCGGCGCTCGGCACGTTGTATCAGAAGCGCTACGCCAGCGACATCGATGTCCGCGTCGGCGCGCTGTGGCAGTACATCGGCGCGCTGGCGCCGACCGCGCTGGCGGCGGCGATGCTCGAGTCGTTCGCGTTCGACTGGACGCCGGCGCTGTGGGCGGCGTTGGCGTGGCTGGTGCTGGCGCTGTCGATCTCGGCGGTGTTCCTGTTGATGATCATGATCCGCGACGGCTCGGTGGTGCGCGTGTCGTCGCTGTTCTATCTGGTGCCGGCGGTGACCGCGTTGATCGCTTGGTTGATGTTCGACGAAACGCTGGTGCCGACGCAAGGAGTCGGCATGGCGCTGTGCGCGGCGGCGGTGGTGCTGGTGATGCGCACGCCGACGCCGACGCCCGCATCGCGACCGCGCGCCTGATATTCTGCCGACGATGACGATCGACCACGCATCTTCCGGCGAGTCGTCCGGCGAATCGTCTGTCGCCGATTCGTCCGTTGCCGAGTCGTCTTCCGCCGAGTCGTCTGGCGTCGATTCGTCCGCCGTCGAGTCGTCTTCCGAGTCTTCCGCCGAATCGCCCGCCGAGCGTCGCGCGCGGCGCGATTTGATCGCCGCCTATCAACCCGGCTTCGCGTTGCCGGCGGCGTTCTACGCTGACGACGCGATCTATCGGCGCGATCTCGAGGCGGTCTTCTTCCGCCATTGGATCTACGCCGCGCACGTCAGCCAACTGCCGGCGGCGGGCTGCTATCGCGTGGTCGAGTTGGGCGGCGAGTCGATCATCCTCGCGCGCGCGCGCGACGACCGCATCCGCGCCTTCGCCAACGTCTGCCGACACCGCGGCTCGCGCATCTGCGCCGGCGCCGGCAAAGCGTCGGCGCTGGTCTGCCCGTATCACGGCTGGACCTACGGACTCGACGGCGAACTGCGCTCGCGGCGCGCGATGCCGACGGACTTCAAGCGCGCCGAGCACGCGCTCAAGGCGGTGCGCTGCGAAGTCTTCCACGGCTTGATCTTCATCAACCTCGACCCGAATGCGCACGACTTGACGCCGGCGGTGCAAGCGCTCGACTCGTGCTTGGACGTGTATCAACTCGCGCACGCCAAAGTCGCTTGCGCGCAAACCTACGCGGTCGAAGCGAACTGGAAACTGGCGGTCGAGAACTTCATGGAGTGCTATCACTGCGCGCCGGCGCACGCCGAGTACGCCCGTCGCCACGCGCTGACTTCGCCCGACGACAACGCGCGACTGCGTCCGGCGATGCGCCGCGAGGCGAAGCGATGCGGATTTTCATTGCGCGAAGTCGGCGCGTCCAAGTCGGCGCAGGCGCGCGCGCGACGCACCGACGCGACGCCGCATTACTACGCGCGCAACGCGCTCTATCCGCCGTTCGCCACCGGCAGCGAAGACGGTGCGCCGCTCGCGCCGTTGCTCGGCGAAGTCGCGGACTATGGCGGCGGCGTCGCCGACATCCAGATCGGCCCGGTCTCGTTCGGCGCGTTGTACGCCGACCACGCGGTGCTGTATCGCTTCGTCCCGCGCGGCGCGCAGGCGACCGAGATGGAGTTGGTGTGGCTGGTCGCCGCCGACGCCGAGCCCGGCGCGGACTACGATCCCGACCGCTTGACCTGGCTGTGGCGCGTCACCAGCGAAGCCGACAAGCAAATCATCGCCGACAATCAACGCGGCATCAACTCGCGCTTCTACCAACCCGGACCGCTGTCGAAGATGGAGGCGTACACCACCGACTTCATCGAATGGTATCTGTCGCAGATCGCCTGACGCGCGACGCGAATCATCCTTGAACGAGCGCGGTCGCGAATCATCCTCGAACCAGCGGGCGCGAATCGCTCTTGAACGAGCGCGCCGCGATTCGCTCTCGAACAAGCGTGATCGCGAATCATTCGCGCGCGAGCGCGCCGCGAGTCATCTTCGAACGATCGCGATCACGAATCATCCTTGTCCGAGCGCGTCGCGAATCACTCTCGTTCGAGCGCGACCGCAACCGCGGAGTTGGTGCCGAAGGCGGGACTCGAACCCGCACGGGGTTTCCCCCACTGCCCCCTCAAGACAGCGTGTCTACCAGTTCCACCACTTCGGCTGCGTGCGCGCCCGACGCGCTCGATCACTCGGGCGCGGCGGGCACATCGGGGACGTCGGACGCATCGGATGCATCGGACGATTGCGCCGCATCCGCCGGCGCGTCGTCCGGCGCCGGCGGGTCGACTTGTGCGTCGGCGCTCGGCTGGGCGTCGGTGATCGAGGCGGCGGCGGTGACGCTGGTCGACTCGCTTTGGCGGGTGTACAAATACGCCAGGGTCAGACTGGAGAGGAAGAACACCGTCACCAGGAGCGAGGTCGATCGGCTGAGGAAGTTGGCCGAGCCGCGCGCGCCGAACAGCGACTGCGACGAGCCGCCGCCGAACGCCGCGCCCATGTCCGAGCCCTTGCCCTGCTGCAGCAGCACCAGGATGACGATCGCGACCGCGACCAGCAGATGGATGACGAGCAGAATGTTGGTTAGCATCGATGGCTCCGGATTGTTTCAGTGTCTCTTAAGTTGCGTGTTGCAAGTTGCATGTTTGATGTTTCATATTGCCTATCGCGCATCATCACTGCGGACGCTTGGCGGATTCACGCGCGCGACTTACGCGCTCGTGCAGATCGCAAGAAAGTCGTCCGCGTCCAGCGACGCGCCGCCGATCAGTCCGCCGTCGATGTCGTCTTGCGCGATCAACGCCGCCGCGTTGTCCGGCTTCATGCTGCCGCCGTATAGTATGCGGCATGACGCTGCGGCGCGCGCGTCCCGCGCCGCCAGCCGCGCGCGGATGAAGCGGTGCGCCTGCTGCGCCTGCGCCGGCGTCGCGGTCGCGCCGGTGCCGATCGCCCACACCGGCTCGTAGGCGAGCACCGCGTCGGTGAAGTCGGCGCCGGCGTCGACGGTGGCGTCGAGCACCGCGTCGAGTTGGCGCGCGATCACCGCTTCGGTCTCGCCGCCTTCGCGCTGCGCCGCGGTCTCGCCGAGGCAGACGATCGGACGAAGCCCGGCGTCGAGCGCCGCCTTCGCCTTGCGCGCCGCCGACTGGTCGCTCTCATCATACAGCGCGCGGCGCTCGGAATGGCCGACGATGACATAGCGGCATCCGCTGTCGCGGATCATCCGCGCCGACACTTGGCCGGTGAACGCGCCGTCGTCGTTGGCGTCCAAGTCCTGCGCGCCGACGACGATATTGCTGCCGGCGACCGCCTCGATCACCGCCGGAATCAAAATGTGCGGCGGACACAGCACGACTTCGGCGTCGCTAACGCCGTCGCCGCCGCCGTCGCTAACACTGTCGTTAACAGCAGCGACGATGCGGGCGCACAACGCCGCGGCCATCGCGCGATCGCCATTCATCTTCCAGTTCCCCGCCACCAAGTTGCGCCGCACAAGTCCGCTCCGGCAATACGCGTTGAAAAAGACAGCGGATGATACGCCCCGACCGCACTAAAAGCAAACCGCACCGCGTGCGGCAAACGCAATCGCGCGCGCAGTGCTACCATCGCCGTCGTCCTATCCATCCGCCGCGCACACTTTCACTATGACCGCCCAACCGCCGCCCGACACGGATGCGCTGCGGGCGATTGCGCGCCGGACGTTGCGGCATTATCAGGACAACGCGCGCGGCTTTCGCGACGGCACCGCGGAGCACGATGTGTCGCAGAACATCGCTGCGCTGCTCGATGCGATCGACGCCGAGCCGCCGTGCGACATCCTCGATTTCGGCTGCGGCCCGGGGCGCGACTTGGCGCGGCTGCGGGAGTTGGGGCATGCGCCGGTCGGGCTGGACGGCTGCGCGGCGTTCGCGGCGATGGCGCGCGAGACCGGCTGCGAGGTGTGGCAGCAGGACTTCCTCGCGCTCGACTTGCCGCCGGCGCGCTTCGACGGCGTGTTCGCCAACGCCTCGCTGTTCCACGTGCCGACGCGCGAGTTGCCGCGCGTGCTGCGCGAGTTGGCGCACACCTTGCGCACCGGCGGCGTGTTGTTTTCGTCGAACCCGCGCGGACGCAACGAGGAGGGCTGGAGCGGCGAGCGATACGGCTGCTACCACGACTTGGCGCATTGGCGCGACTACCTGCGCGCCGCCGGCTTCGCCGAGTTGCATCACTACTACCGCCCGCCGAACCTGCCGCGCGCGCAACAGTCGTGGCTGGCGACGGTGTGGCGGAAAGTCGGCGCGGAGTAATCTTGTTATGACTTATGCGCGGAGCAAAGCGCGTTCCAGAAATCCTCGTATTGCATCACGTCTTTCTCATGCTTTGCTCTCCAATGCGCGTCGATGCCGTCCCAGCCGTTTCCTTGGAATTGATGCCTGCAAACAGGGCAAACGCGCGGTCTTTCCTTTGGGATTCCTTTCTCACAGCATAAGCAAGCCCGAGCGCCGTATTCCTCCCGCAACGTTCGCTTCAGTACTTTCCCGGCAACGTTGCGCGGGAACTGCTTCAGCACGACGGCGTCGGCGATGCGTTGGTATTTGGCGTCGACGCGTTGGTTGACCCAGGCGATCAGCGCGTCGGCGGACAGGGCGCCGCGGCAGGTGACCGCCGCCACCGGCGCTTCGCCCCATTTCGAATCGGGCACGCCGAACACCGCCGCTTCGGTGACTTGCGGGTGGCGGCTGACGACCTCTTCGATGTCCTTCGGATAGACGTTGGCGCCGCCGCTGACGATCATGTCCTTCTTGCGATCGACCAGGAAGAGGAAGCCGTCGTCGTCGAGGTAGCCGAGGTCGCCGGAATGCAGCCAGCCGTTGCGCATTGCGCGCGCGGTCTGCTCCGGCTGGTTGTGGTAGCCGCGCATCAGCAGCGGCCCGCGCCCGCAAATTTCGCCGATGACATTGGCGGCGCACGGCCGGTCGTCGTCGTCGAGGATGCAGGCTTGCGTGAACGCCGCCGGCGTGCCGACCGAGCCTGCTTTGCGCGTCGCGTCGGTCTTGTCGAGGATGGTCATGAAGCCTTCGGTGACGCCGTAGAGTTCGTGGAATCGGCCGGGCAGCGCGTCGTTCAGTCGCTGCTTGTGGGTCAAATGCAGCGGCGCGCCGAGGCTGCACAGCATCTGCAGCGACTCCAACTTGCGCGGCGCGAACGCCGGGCTGTCGAGCACGGCGACGACTTGGGTCGGCACCAGCAGCGCATGCGTCGCCCGCCGCGCGGCGACTTCGGCGATGAACGCCTCGGCGTCGAAGCGCCGCTGCAGGATGTAGCGGCAGCCGAGATACATCCACGGCATCAGTCCGAGCATCGCGCCGTTGAACACCAGCGCGCCGGCGTGCAGCACCACGCTCTCGGGCGTCATGCGCCAAGCGTTGGCGAACAAGGCGCAGTACATCGCGCGGGTGTAGTGGCTGTGGACGATGCCCTTCGGCGCGCCGGTGGTGCCGCTCGAGTACATGATGTTGTAGGCGTCGTCGCCATTGATTTGCGTTCGCGGATCGGTCTCCGACGCGTCGGCGATGAAGTTCGCATAAGTCGTCCAACCATCAGTCGAGTCGTTGTCGCCGTCGCCATCGCCGTCGTCGTCAACAAGGATGAATCGTTCGCGCGCGATGCCGTCCAAGTCGGCGCGGATGGAATCGATCTCGTCGGCGTGCGCGCGGTGCGCGATCACCGCTTTGCTGTCGGAGTCGCGCAGCAAGGTCTTCAAGCCGCCGCCGCGCAGCAGCGTGCTGCACGGCACGATGACGACGCCGCTCGTCGCCGCGGCCCAATACGCGGCGATCAACTCGAAGCCGTTCGGCAGCACCGTGGCGACCTTGTCGCCGTGTCCCAAGCCGTTGTCGCGCCACGCGTTGGCGAGCCGACTGACCGCGCGATGCAGTTGCGCGAAGGTGTATTCGCGCCCGCCGCAGACCAAGGCGAGATGGTCGGGGCGGAAGCGCGCGTGATGCGCGAGCAAGCGCGAGATCGTCGGCTTCATTTTACTTGCGCGTGTTCGGCAAAGCGTTCGACGCGCTACGACAACTCGTCCAGCGCGTCTTCCAGGTTGGCGAGGATCGTCGGGATGTGTTCGCGTCGGCAGGCGCCGACCGACAGGCGGAACCAGTCGGCGCAGTCGCGCGCGCCGAACCACGAGAACGGCAGCAAGCCGATGCGCGCGCGGTCGAGCAGATACGCTTGCGCGGCGTCGTCGCCGTCGAGCACGCCGTCGCGCGCGCGGCGACCTTGCAGCGCGATTTTTACGCTGAGATAGATCGCCGCTTGCGGCGCGATCGCATCGACCGCGTGTCCCTTTTGCCGCAGCGCGAGCAAGCCGCGGTGGAAGGCGTCGAGGCGCGCCGACAGCCGCGCGCGGAAGGCGGCGAGGTGTTGCTCGAGCGCGTCGGCGTCGGCGAGGAATGCGCCGGCGGCGACTTGCTCCGGCTTCGGCGCCCACGCGCCGATGTGCGCGATCAACGCCGACATCCGCGCCAGCAACTTGCGCGGTCCGAGCGCCCAGCCGACGCGCAAGCCGGTGGCGGCGAACGCCTTCGACAAGCCGTCGACGAACACCGCGTAGTCGCGGATCTGCGGGCAGACGCTAAGCGGATGATGGAACGCGCGTTCGCCGAAAGTCAGCGCCCAATAGACTTGATCGAACATCACATACAACGGCTTCTGCGGCGACCGCGCGTTCTCGCGGCGGCGGTTCTCGTCCACCACCAGATCGCAGATCGCGCGCAGGTTGTTCGCTTCGAACAACGTGCCGGTCGGATTCTGCGGCGCGCACAACGCCAGCAGCGAAGCGCCGGGCAAGTGCGGCGCGAGCGCCTCGGCGGTCGGCATGAAATGCTGCTCGGCGCAAGTCTCGACCGCGACCGCCTCGGCGCCGAGCATCGCCGCGTAGGTCGCGTTGTTCCACGACGGCACCGGATAGACCACGCGCTCGCCGGCATCGACCACGGCGCGATAGAGCGCGTAGATGATCGGCCGCGCGCCGCTGGCGATCGCGATCTCGTCTTCGGCGCAGTCGAGGCCGAAGGCGCGGTTGCTCCAGTCCGCCGCGGCGCGGCGCAGCACCGACATGCCGGCGATGCCCGGATAGTTGGTTTGATCGTCGCGATACGCCGCGACCACGCAATCGCGCAGGCGCTCGGGGATCGGGAAGATGGACGCGTCGAAGTCGCCTACGGTGAGGTTGTGCAGAGTCTCGCCGCGCTGCTTGCGCGCGTTGATCTCGGCGGCGAAGGTCAGGATCGGCGAGGGCTTGATGCTCGCGGCGAATCGCGACAGCGCGTGCGCATCGGCGTCGGCTTCCATGCGCCGAGAATACGCCCGCGCCGCCGCCGCCGCAAGCGACGCGCTGCGCGGACGCGCACACTATATAGAGGCGACCAGCGCGCGGGTTGGTCGGTGGGTGTTATTGGCGGCGTTTTGCTTGTAACATTGGAGCGGCATTCACCATCCGAGCCGTTCGTTGTCCACGCCGCCCCGCCCACGCCCCTTGTCGCCGCACATGCAGATTTATCGGCCGCAGTTGACTTCGGTGCTGTCGATCCTGCATCGCGTCGCCGGCGTGGTTTTGGCGGTCGGCGCGTTGTTGCTGGCGGCGTGGCTGTCGGCGCTCGCCGACGGCGCCGATCGTTATCGTCTCGCCCACGCGTTCCTCAACGCATGGTTCGGCAAAGCGCTGCTGCTGGCGTGGACGCTGTGCACCTTCTATCACCTCTGCAACGGCATCCGCCATCTGGCGTGGGACTTAGGCTACGGCTTCGATCTGCCGACGGTGTACTTAAGCGGCAAGGTCGTGCTCGGCGCTTCGGTCGGGCTGACCGCGCTGGCGTGGCTGACATGAATCCGCCCGGCGACGGCGCCAGTGACGGCGCGCATCCCTATCGCGCCGACGCCGGCGCGAATTCAGGCCGGCGTCACTGGCGGTGGCAACGCGCTTCGGCGATCGCGCTGGTGCCGCTGACGTTGTGGTTCGTCACCCAGATCCTCAATCACATCGGCGACGGCTATCACGCCGCGCTCGCCTGGGTCGCGCAGCCGGCGGCGGCGGCGGCGTTGATCGCGTATCTGGCGTTCGCGTTCGCGCATTCGCAACTCGGCCTGCAAGTGATCTTCGAAGACTACATCGCCACCGAAAGCATGCGCGCCAAAGCGGTGCTGGCGTGCGCCGCGGTCAACGCGCTCGGCTTCGTCGCCGCCACGGTCGCGGTGCTGCGCATCGCGTTGTGATCGCCGACTACGCCGCTCACGCCGACCGCGCGCCGCGATGACCGCAGCATACCCAATCACCGATCACCAGTACGACGTGGTCGTGGTCGGCGCCGGCGGCTCTGGCTTGCGCGCGACCTTCGGCATGGCGCTCGAGGGACTGCGCACCGCGTGCGTCACCAAACTCTTCCCGACCCGCAGCCACACCGTCGCCGCGCAAGGCGGCATGAGCGCGGCGCTCGGCAACATGGGCGAGGACGATTGGCGCTGGCATATGTACGACACGGTCAAGGGC
>JBPCXC010000070.1:0-2542 GCA_051008875.1 bacterium | reverse complement strand
GCATCGAGATCCGCGGCTTCGGCAGCATGACGCTGCACTATCGCCCGGCGCGCCTCGGGCGCAACCCGAAGACCGGCGAGCAAGTCGCGGTGGCGGAGAAATACGTGCCCCACTTCAAGCCCGGCGCCGACTTGCGCCAGCGAGTCAACCGCGGCGCCGACGCCGAGCCGAACGCGGACGCGGACGCGACGAAGGGAATCGCGAATCGGCGGCGGCGATGAAAAAAGGGCTGTATGTGCTGCTGGTCGCGGCGCTGGCGCTGTTCGGGCTGACCTTCAGTTACAAGAACCACCAGATCGTCGCGATCGACTATTACTTCGGCCTGAGATTCCAGACCGAACTGGTGTTGCTGCTGTTCGCAGTGTTCGCCGCGGGGCTGGCGTTCGGGTATCTCGCCGCCTTGCCCGGCGCACTCAACGCCCGACGCAAACGCCGCCGCGCCGAGCGCGAACACGCGCAAGCGCAAACCGACGCCAAGCGCGAACGCGCACAAGCGGGACGCGAGATCGGTCGGATGCAATACATAGAGCGCGACGCCGAGCGCGCAACGCCATGATGGACCCACTTTGGTTGCTGCTGCTGCTGCCCGCTGCTGCGGTCGGCGGCTGGATTATGGCCAAACGCGAGCCGCCACGCACCGATCGCAAAAAACTGCCGGAGGCGTACTTCAAGGGCTTGCGTTTCTTGCTGAACGAGCAGCCCGACAAAGCGCTGCGGGTATTCCTCGATGCGGTCGAGGTGGACAGCGAAACAGTCGAACTGCATCTCGCGCTCGGCAGTTTGTTCCGCCGCCGCGGCGAGATCGAGCGCGCCACGCGCATCCATCAAACCTTGGTGGCGCGCGCCGACTTGGGCGATGCGTTGCGCGCGCAGGCGCTGTTCGAGTTGGCGCAGGACTACTTCAAGGCCGGCTTGCTCGACCGCGCCGAGGACTTGTTCCGCGAACTGCGCGACGCGCCGGAGCACCGCGAGCAAGCCAGTAGATTCCTGCTGCAGATCTACGATCAAGAGAAGGAATGGGGCAACGCGATCGCCGTCGCCGACGAGTTGGCGCGCGACTTCGACGCCGACTTGGCGGCGCCGCTGGCGCAGTATTGCTGCGAGTTGGCGGAGATCGCGATCGCCGCCGGCGACAACGCGCGCGCCGAGGCGCAGATCGAAGCCGCGTTCGCGCACGACCCGCGCTGCGTGCGCGCGGTCATCCAGTCCGGCAGACTGGCGTCGATGCGCGGCAACCACGCCAACGCCATCGCCATCTGGCGCGGCCTCGAGCACTGGGCGCCGGAGGCGCTCGGCGAAGTGGTCGGCCACATCGCCAACAGCCACGCCGCGCTCGGCGAGCGCGACGGCCACAAGCGATTCCTCGAGCGCGCGGTCGAACTCAATCCGGATTCGCGCATCATCGCCGCGCTGGTCGAGTTGGTCGAGGACGAACACGGCGGCGAGGCGGCGCAGTCGCTGCTGCTCGAGTTCGTGCGCAGCCATCCGAGTCTGGAAGGGCTATGCGAGTTGATGAAGGCGCGCACCACGCGCCCGCGCACCGCGCGCGAGAGCCGCGACTTCGCGCTGCTGGCGGAGTTGCTGACCCAAGTGGTCGGGCAAGGACGCGGCTATCATTGCCGCACCTGCGGCTTCAGCAGCAACTCGCTGCACTGGCAATGCCCCGGATGCAAAGGCTGGGGCGTGATGCAACGCCGCGCGGCGACGCGCTCCGGCGTCGCGGCGTCGCCGTCGTAAAACGCGACGCATCGCGACCGACGCGCAGCGCGCATCGCCATAACATAAACATCGCATGAGCATCGCATGAACATCACCGTGGTCGGCGCCGGCTATGTCGGGCTGGTCACCGCCGCGTGCTTGGCGGAGATGGGCAATGCGGTGTGCTGCGTCGATCGCGACGAAGACAAGATCGCCGCCTTGCGCGACGGTCGCGTGCCGATCCACGAGCCCGGCTTGGACGCGCTGGTGCACGACAACGCCGCGGTCGGTCGGCTGCGCTTCACCGCCGACTTGGCCGACGGCATCGATCACGGCGAAGTGCTGTTCATCGCCGTCGGCACGCCGCCGGCCGACGACGGCTCGGCCGACCTGCGCCATGTGCTGGCGGTGGCGCGCGCCATCGGCGAGCGACTCGACTCATCGTCGGCGCACGTCGCTCGCCCGCGCGTGATCGCGACCAAGTCCACCGTGCCCGCCGGCACCGCCGAAAAAGTGCGCGCCACCATCGCTGACGCACTTGGCAAGCGCGGCGCGGCGGCCGACTTCAGCGTCGTCTCCAACCCCGAGTTCCTCAAGCAAGGCGCCGCGGTCGAGGACTTCATGAAGCCCGACCGCATCGTCGTCGGCGCGCACGACGAGCGCGCGCTGCGCATCATGCGCGCGTTGTATGCGCCGTTCAACCGCAGCCGCGAGCGCGTCATCGCGATGGACTTGGTCTCCGCCGAACTGACCAAGTACGCCGCCAACGTCATGCTCGCGACCAAGATCTCGTGCATCAACGAACTCGCCGCGATCAGCGAGCGCGTCGGCGCCGACATCGAGT
>JBPCXC010000069.1:0-6520 GCA_051008875.1 bacterium | reverse complement strand
TTTTTTTGCTCGTATCATCCTGATACTCGTCCTTCGGACTTGCTTCGCTCGCGAAAAAACGCTCCGGGCGTTTTTTTCCGGCGCACCTGCCGGAATGACGGCGGGGGAGGTGAGCGCGGTCATAGCGACGCGAATCACTACCCGCTTTTGCGCAGGCGTTTGACGCCGGTGGAGGTGACGATTTTGCCTTCGTTGGCGAAGGCTTCGTGGTTGCGTTCGATCGCGGCCAAGTCGTAGCGGTAGTTGACCATCACGCCCCACGCGCTTTCGCGGCCGCGCGTGCTGTCGTCGCCGGCAGCGTTGATTTGTTCGATGCGCGCGCCGTTGCCGAGATGGAATCGGGCGACACGATCGAGCGGTCGGCCGCGCGGCGACTTGGCTTTGCATAAGTAGCGCGCCGCGACTTCGGGCAGGACTTTTTCGGGCGACGCGGCGGACGGCGTTTTGTTGGCGTTGGCATCGCTTTTGTCGTGATCATTTCCGCCGTCACCGCTTCCATCGCCATCGCCAACCTCCAACGCGCGCAGCACCGCGCGTTGCGTTGCGCTCAGCATTCCGTCGTCGCCGCGCGCGCATTCTTCGAGCGCCCAACGGCGCAAGCCCGGCGCCGGCGACAGCGTGACCATGTGCTTCAGCGCTTTCAGTTCGCTCTGCAACTCCTCGACCACTTGTTTGATCAGGAAGCTGCCGAACGATACGCCGCGCAGTCCGGCTTGGCAGTTGGAGATGGAATAGAACACCGCGGTGGTCGCCGCGCTCGGCGCGAGCATCTTGCGTTGCTGCGCGAGGATCGGGGCGATCGCGCCGGGGATGGAGTCGGTCAGCGCGACTTCGACGAAGATCAGCGGCTCGTCGGGCATCGCCGGGTGGAAGAACGCATACAGCCGCCGGTCGGGCGCGGCGACGCGTTGGCGCAGGTCGTCCCAGCCGGCGATCGCGTGCACTGCTTCGTAGGCGATGATTTTCTCCAGCACTTCCGCCGAACTCGACCAGTCGATGCGGCGCAGTTCGAGGAAGCCGCGGTTGAACCACGACGCGAGCAAGTCGCGGAAGTCGTTGTCGAGTTGCTTCAACGCGGCGTCGTGCTTCGCCGCTTGCAGCAAGTCGGCGCGCATCGCCACCAACGCGCGCGTCGCGCCCGGCGCGCGGTTCAAGCGGCGGATGAGTTCGCGGCTGCGCGGCTCGCTGGCGCGATGGATCAAGCGCGGGTCGCCGTGGTCGTCACCGTCACCGTCACCGTCATCGTCGTCATGCTCGCGCCACGCTGCGAGTGCTTCGCGCAACGCGTCTTCATCCACGCCGAAACGTCGCGCGGCTTCGGCGAAGAAGGCGTGCTTGTCGGCTGGCGGCAACTTGGCGTAGCGTTCGAGGATGTCTTGCGCCAGCGCCAGCCCGGTGGCTTCGCCGCGTCCCGACAGCAGCGCTTCGCAGCGGTCGCCGAGGCTTTCGGCGGCGTCGTCGGACGCGACCAGCGACTGGCCGACTTCGGCGATGCGCGAGAACAAGTCGAGCAGGCGCGGCGCTCTCATCGGCGCGCTCCGGCTTTCAAAACCGCTTCGGCTGTCACAATAGGTGTGATTTGCATTAGTATTAAGTTGGCGCGAATGCGGCGGCGGCGAATGAAGTGTTCGAGCAGCGACGCGCCGAGGTTCGAACAACGAGATTGAAGAACAAAATCCACGACCGAAATGATGCCAATGAAGCAATCTTTTGACAAGGTGTATCGTCGCTCGATCGACGACGCCGAAGGGTTTTGGGCGGAGGCGGCGGAGGCGGTGCATTGGTACAAGAAGTGGGATCGGGTGCTGGACGATTCCGATGCGCCGTTCTATCGCTGGTTCGTCGGCGGCGAGACCAATGTCTGCTACAACGCGGTTGACTTGCATGTCGCGCAGGGGCGCGGCGCGCAGGCGGCGATCATCCACGACAGCCCGGTCACCGACAGTCGCCGGACGCTGAGTTACGCCGAGTTGCAGGCGCGCACCGCGAGATTCGCCGGCGCGCTATGCGATTGCGGAGTCGGCTACGGCGACCGCGTCATCCTCTATATGCCGATGATTCCGGAGGCGATCATCGCGATGCTCGCCTGCGCGCGCATCGGCGCGATCCACTCGGTGGTGTTCGGCGGATTCGCGCCGAACGAACTGGCGGTGCGGATCGACGACTGCGCGCCGAAGGCGATCGTGGCGGCGTCGAACGGCATCGAGCCGGGGCGCGTGGTGGAGTACAAGCCGCTGCTCGATCGCGCGATCGAGATGGCGACGCACAAGCCGCAGGCGTGCATCATCCTGCAGCGTCCGCAGGCGCGCGCGACCATGATCGCGCCGAGCGACCGCGACTGGCACGAGGCGACCGACGCCGCGCGCGACGCCGAATGCGTGCCGGTGGCGGCGACCGATCCGCTGTACATCCTATACACCTCCGGCACCACCGGCGCGCCCAAAGGCGTGGTGCGCGACACTGGCGGCGGCATCGTCGCGCTCAAGTGGAGCATGCCGAACATCTATGGCGTCGCCCCCGGCGAGACCTTCTGGGCGGCGTCCGACGTCGGCTGGGTGGTCGGCCATTCCTACATCGTCTATGCGCCGCTGTTCAACGGCAACGCCACCGTGATGTTCGAAGGCAAGCCGGTCGGCACGCCCGACCCGGGCGCGTTCTGGCGAGTCATCGCCGAGCATAAAGTGCGCTCGCTGTTCACCGCGCCGACCGCGTTCCGCGCGATTAAAAAAGAAGACCCGAACGCCGAGTACTTAAAAAAATATGACATCTCTTGTTTGCGCTCGCTGTTCCTCGCCGGCGAGCGACTCGACCCGGACACGCTGCACTGGGCGCGCGACAAACTCGGCGTGCCGGTGATCGATCACTGGTGGCAGACCGAGACCGGCTGGTCGATCTGCGCCAACTGCTTGGGCATCGAGCCGTTGCCGATCAAGGACGGCTCGCCGAGCAAGCCGGTGCCGGGCTGGCGGCTGCGCGCGTTGGACGCCGCCGGCGAGCCGGTCGAAGCCGGCGGCATCGGCGCGCTGGTGGCGCAACTGCCGCTGCCGCCGGGCACATTCCCGACGTTGTGGAACGCGCGCCAACGGCATTTCGATTCGTATCTGAAGAACTTCCCCGGCTACTACGAGACCGGCGACGCCGGCTATGTCGACGCCGACGGCTATGTGTTCGTGATGTCGCGCACCGACGACGTAATCAACGTCGCTGGCCACCGCCTCTCCACCGGCGCGATCGAAGAAGTGCTGGCGTCGCATCCCGACGTCGCCGAATGCGCGGTCATGGGCGTCACCGACGCGCTCAAGGGCGAAGTGCCGCTCGGCTGCCTGGTGCTGAGCGCCGGCGTCGCGCGCGACGAAGCCGAGATCGCCGCCGAAGCGGTGCAACTGGTGCGCGCCAAGATCGGCCCGGTCGCGGCGTTCAAGCAAGCCGCCGTGGTCAAGCGCCTGCCGAAGACCCGCTCCGGCAAAATCCTGCGCGGCACGATGAAGAAGATCGCCGACGGCGACGACTGGAAAATGCCGGCGACGATAGACGATCCGACGATTCTCGACGAGATTGCCGTGGTGTTGCAAGGGTTGGGGTATGCGGCGAAATAGTGTTGCGCAACACGATTGCCGCGACCCAATAAAGCGGAGCGCATCACGACGATGAAGCACGCTTTCATCATGGACGCGTTGGACAAAGTTAAGCCGTGGAAGGACACCACGTATTTTTTAATGCGCGCTTGCGCCGAACGCGGGCATCAAGTTTGTCACCTCGATCAACGCGCGTTGTGGTTGCAGCATGATGAAGTTTATGCGACCGTCGATTGGTTGGAAGTGAACGCGTATGACCAACAAAAATCGGAGTCGCCGTTTCAACATCTACACACCGAACGCATCGCGTTGTCGCAGTCCGATGTGGTTTGGATTCGCACCGACCCGCCGTTTGATCGGCGTTATTTCTACACCACGTTGTTGCTCGACCAACTACCGCCGAGCACGCGCATCGTCAATCGCCCAGCGGCTTTGCGCGGCTGGAACGAAAAATTAGCGGCGTTGGATTTCCCCGAATACACGCCGCCGACCGTGGTCACCAACGACCGCGAACGCATCGTTAATTTCGCACGCGAGCAAGGTCGCATCACGCTTAAACCAGTGGACGGATTCGGCGGCAAAGGCATCGTGTTTTTTCACGCCGACGACGACCCGCGCGCGGTGATCGACGCGACCCACAACGGACGCCATTGGGTCATCGCGCAAGCATACCTGCCGCAAGCGCGCGACGGCGACAAGCGCGTGCTGCTGTTGAACGGCGAAATCCTCGGCGGCATCCTGCGCCTGCACGCCGACGGCGCCGACCTCAACAACCTGGACGCCGGCGGCACCGCGCACCCGCTCGAACTAACCGCCCGCGACCGCGAAATCTGCGCCGCCATCAAACCCGCGCTGATCCAACGCGGCGTGTTCTTCGCCGGCATCGACATCATCGGCGACTACTTGATCGAAGTAAACGTAACCAGCCCGACCGGTCTGCAGGAGTTGTGCCGATTCAACGGCGAGGATTTTCATCATCAAATCATCGCGGCGTTGGAGAAGTGAAGTTGGCTAATGCTGACTTGCGCGGCAAAGGAATGAATTGCCGCATATCCCCCTGCCGTCATTTCCGCAACTCCACCCCCCTTCCGTCATTCTCGCAGTCTTTTAAGCGGGAAAAAACGCCCCGAGCGTTTTTTCCGGCGCCCCAGCCGGAATGACGGTGGCGGCGAGCGGAGCGAGTCGGATAGAATCCATGCCCCGATTCACCGCTTCATAGGAGCGACTCCATGAAAAACCGATTCACCGCCACCGTCATCGCCGCGTTGCTCGTTGGTTGCGCGGGCGATACATCTCAATCAACGCCGGATGACTATTTATATTACGAGGTGTTTATGGATGATTCTGCCAGCGGCAAAACAATGGTGGTCTTCCTGCATGGCGATAGCGGGCGCGACGGTGTTCCCGGCCGTGCATCGCGCTATATGTTTCATCAGGCGAGAAAGTTCGCCGATCGATATCAAGGCGAAGCGATCGGTGTCGGCATGTTGCGTCCGGGATATCGAGATCGTGATGGCAATAGAAGCCCGGGAACGCCCAGCCAGATCGATGACGATAAAACGCCGCGCAAGAATGCGGAAGTCGCGCGCAGCGTTGCGCATCTCAAGGAGTTGTATGACGCCGAGAATGTTATTGGCGTTGGACATTCGGGCGGGGCGGCGATGCTGGGTTCGATTATCGGACAGCGCCCGGATTTGTTCGACGCCGTTGTTTTGGTGTCGGTCGCATGCGATATACCTCGCTCTCGACGGCATCGTTCCGGACGCAATCGCTGGGTTTTGAGTCAGTCGCCAAAGGATTTTGTCGATACGGTTTCGCCCGACATCGTCATTCGCGCCATTTCCGGCGAGAATGACAACAATGTGCTTTCGCATCACGCGACGGATTGCGTCAAGGCATACCAAGACCGGGGGATTAACGCCGAGGCGATCATCGTCGCCGGCGCGGGGCATACCCGCGGCTTGCTTCCGGTTATGCAACGGGAACTGGATAAACTGCTTCAAGAAGGAATGCTCTGAGGCGCGCAAGAAGTCATCTTCGCTCTGCGATACAATCCGAAACAATGAAGCCATCAAAATGGGAGTTCTGGATTGATCGCGGCGGCACTTTTACCGATGTGGTGGCGCGGCGGCCGGACGGGGAAGTAATCACGCATAAACTGTTGTCGGAGAATCCGCGGCAGTATCGGGATGCGGCGATTCAGGGCATCAAGGACATTCTCGCTCGCGCCGGCGTTGCGCTCGGGCGCGATGCGGCGTTGCCGAGCGAGCGCATCGGCGCGGTCAAGATGGGCACCACGGTGGCGACCAACGCGCTGCTCGAGCGGCGCGGCGAGCGCACCTTGCTGGTGACCACGCGCGGCTTCGGCGACGCGTTGCGCATCGGCTATCAGGCGCGCCCGGACTTGTTCGCGCTCGACATCGAGTTGCCGACGATGTTGTATGGCGACGTGCTCGAGGTGGACGAGCGCGTCAACGCCGCCGGCGAGACCTTGATCGCGCTCGACGCCGCCGCCGCGCAACGCGGACTCGCGGCGTTCTTCGATGACGGCTATCGCAGCGTGGCGATCGTGCTGATGCACGGCTATCGCCACAGCCGCCACGAGCGCGCGCTCGCCGACATCGCGCGCGCGATCGGCTTCGAGCAAGTCTCGGCGAGTCACGTCGTCAGCCCGCTGATGAAGTTGGTCTCGCGCGGCGACACCACGGTGGTGGACGCGTACTTGTCGCCGATCTTGCGTCGCTATGTGAATCAAGTCGCGGCCGAGATGCCGGGGCTGCGCGCGCGCGACGGGCGGTTGATGTTCATGCGCTCCAGCGGCGGGCTGGCCGACGCCGACTTCTTCCAGGGCAAGGACGCGGTGCTGTCCGGTCCCGCCGGCGGCGTGGTCGGCATGGCGAAGGCGTCGTCGGCGGCCGGCTTCGCGCGCGTCATCGGCTTCGACA
>JBPCXC010000068.1:0-4450 GCA_051008875.1 bacterium | reverse complement strand
ACTTCATCGGCAACCGCATCGGCTGCCTGTGGATGCTCGCCGGCCTGCACCTCGCCGACAAGGCGATGCGCGACGACGGCTTGAACATCGAGACCATCGACGCGCTGACCTCGGCGCCGCTCGGCCTGCCGCCGACCGGGCTGTACGGCTTGATCGATCTGATCGGCCTCGACGTGATGCACAACGTCGGCAACAACCTGCGCGACAACCTGCCCGCCGACGACGCCGGCCGACGCTTCACGCAATTCCCCGACGCGGTGCAGCGCCTGCACGACCGCGGCCAACTCGGACGCAAGAGCGGCGGCGGATTCTACAAACTAATCCGCCACGACGACGGCGCCAAGACCATGCAAGTGTTCGACCTCGCCGCCGACGACTGGCGCGTCGCCGAACGCGTCGAACTGCCGGCGCACGAGCAACACCTGACCGGCTTGTTCGACAGCGACAGCGCCAACGGCCGATTCGTGCGCGACCTGGTGACGACGACCTTGTGCTACGCCGCCGACTTGGTGCCGGAAATCTCCGACGACATCGTCAACATCGACCGCGCCATGCGCTGGGGCTTCAACTGGCAACACGGCCCCTTCCAACTAATCGATCAACTCGGCGCCGCCCGCCTCGCCGCAACGTTAACCGCAACCAACTCGCCGCAACCCAAGATGCTGCGCGTCCTCGCCGACAGCGACGCGGAAAGTTTCTACCGCGACGATGGGCGAGAGTATTTGACGGTGGATAGGAAATGGGAACGCGTGAAATGAGCAACTATATTTATATCGGGAAGTTCTTTCACCGCAAAGGGAAAGAATTCAATCTCCTTGAAAAGAAAGTCGGCATCACCAATGACTTGGCCGTGCGCGAATATGAACTCAATCGCACGAAGTCGCCGATTGGATATACCGTTATCGCCGCATGGGATGCGGGCGATGATGCGCGCAAAATCGAACGACAAATCCACGCGCTGTTGGATCATGATCAATCGTATGGCGAATGGTTTGAGGACGACGATGACGACTTGATTGCGCGCGTATCAAAATTCATGGGGATCGAAGGATGTCAGGAAGTTTCCTTGGGCAAAGATGAAGACAGCGATGCAAACAATGTGCGCAAGACCGAAAAGGAAAAATCTGAAATGGCGACACTGAGGGAACAATACGTTGCCTGCTTGCGCGACATACCTTTTCACTCGCATCTCTACGGAGTAAAAATCACCGTGACCATGCGGGGAATTGGAGAATTTTTCTGTGACCAAACCCAAAAAGAATACCCCACGCTGAATTCAGCATTCTCAAATTCCGGGAAAGAGTTAACCGGCAGAGAGCGGTTTGCTATTCACGCATGGGCGGTTCCACGCGACGACAACGGCAACACTCCCGACGACATCATCAAAAAAGCAGCGGCGGCGGCGCAAGAATAAAGTGTCAGCAACCCAAACCAAATACACGCAACACCCGCCCGCCGAGGCGTTGGAGCGGGTTGGGCGCAACGGGCGCATCGGGTTGGTGGCGTTGGCGACGGATGTTAATAGCGAGGCGGACTTGCGGCGGATGGCGCCGGCGGGGGTGGAGATTTTCACCAACCGCGTGCGCAATCGCAATCCGACCACGGTCGAGAACTTGCGCGCGATGGCGCCCGACATCACGCGCGCGGCCGGCGACTTGTTGCCGGGCGATGCGATCGACGTGCTGATCTACGCGTGCACGTCGGGCACCGCGGTCATCGGCGAGGACGAGGTGTTTCGCCGACTGCGCGCCGAGCGCGGCGAACTGCCGTGCACCACGCCGGCGACCGCGGCGCTGGCGGCGTTCGCGCATCTTCGCGCCCGACGCATCTCGATGCTGACGCCGTACATCGAATCGGTCAACCGCGAACTGGCGGCGTTCTTCCACGGCCGCGGCGTCGAAGTGCTGAATGTCCACGGCTTCGGCATCGAAAGCGACGCCGACATGACCGGCGTCAGCCACGCGTCGATCGTCGCCGCCGCGCGCGACGCCTGCGACGCCGACGCCGACTTGCTGTTCATCTCCTGCACCGCGCTGCGCGCCGCCGAAGTCATCGGCCGCATCGAAACCGAACTCGGCAAGCCGGTCATCAGCAGCAACCAAGCGATGCTGTGGCATGCCTTGCGCTTAATCGGGCGACCGTTCGCGGTGAATGGATTCGGGAGTTTGTTTGATAACTAGGACGACGATTTCGTCCATGCGCCAGCGCCGGCGCAACTATTCTAACGATGCGCCCTTGATCGCGATGCGTTCGTTGATCAGCGTGTTGTTCAACAGTCCGGCGCAGGCGTACAGCGCGCGCAGTGCCGGGACTTCGGTGTCGGTCAGGTCGGCGAGTTCGATCACTGCGCCGAGCATGCCGTCGATTTCGAGCGGCTTGCCGGCTTCGACATCCTGCAGCATCGAGGTCTTGTGCGCGCCGACTTTCTCGGCGCCTTCGATGCGGCGTTCGACGCTGACGCGGAAGGTGATGCCGAGTTTGGCCGCGATCGCCTGCGCCTCGCGCATCAGCGTCGCCGCCAGTTCGCGCGACAGCGGGAAGCGGCAGATCGCCTCCAGCGTGGCGTGGGTCAGCGCGCTGATCGGGTTGAAGCACAAGTTGCCCCATAACTTCAGCCAGATCTCGGCGCGGATGTCGTCGAGCACCGGCGACTTGAAGCCGCCTTCGATCAGCATCGCCGAGACGCGTTCGGCGCGCGCCGAGACGGTGCCGTCGAGTTCGCCGATCGGGAATCTCATGCCTTCGAGGTGCGTGATCACGCCCGGCGCGGAGATCGCCGCCGCCGGATAGGCGACGCAGCCGAGAATCCGCGACGGATCGATCACGCCGGCGAGCACGCCGCCGGGATCGACCGACTCGACCGCGCGACCGGCGAATGCGCGCGCCGCACCCGGCGGCAGGTTCTGGAAATACCACCACGGCACGCCGTTCTGCAACGTCACCATCACGCCGTCGTCGCCGAGCAAGTTCGGCAGATGATCGATCACGGCGGCGATCTGATGCGACTTCAACGCCATCAACACCACCTCGTGCGCGCCCAGTTCACCGGCGTCGTCGGTGGCGATCGCGTCGGTGGCGACGATCTCTTCGTTGCGACCGATCACCTTCAGCCCGCGCGCGCGGATCGCCGCCAAGTGCGCGCCGCGCGCGATCAGCGAGACCTCATGTCCGGCGCGGGCGAGACGCGCGCCGAGCAAGCCGCCGATCGCGCCGGCACCAACCACGCAAACTTTCATCGTTGCTCCGGTGTCGCTTGCACTTTTTTCGCTATGCGGCGTTGCGCTCGTTGCGTGTTCGCTTGCGTATATTAATACGCGCGCTCACCCGCGCCTCGCGCGCCTTGCCTAGCAAAAAAATTGCTGCGCTTAGATGTTCGTGATTCGAGTAAATGGTAACGACTAAAACAACCCCTCGACTTCCCCGTCCGCATTCAAGCGAATGCGATTCGCCGCCGGCGTGCGCGGCAAGCCGGGCATGGTCATGATGTCGCCGCACACCACCACCACGAAGCCGGCGCCGGCCGACAGCCGCACCTCGCGCACCGGCAGGATGTGGCCACTCGGCGCGCCCTTCAGGTTCGGGTCGGTGGAGAAACTGTATTGCGTCTTGGCGATGCACACCGGCAAGTCGCCGAAGCCGCCGTCCTGCAGATCGCGAATTTGACTGCGCGTCTTCTGGTCGGCGGTGATGTCGTCGGCGCGATACAACTTGGTCGCCACGGTGCGGATCTTGTCCCAGATCGGCATGTCGTCCGGATACGCGGTGCGAAACTCGCTCGCGCCGCTGTCGGCGACCTCGACCACCTTGCGCGCCAAGTCGAGCGTGCCGTCGCCGCCATCGCTCCAATGATCGGCGTCGATCGCGACCACGCCATGTTGCTCGGCGGCGGCGCGCACCGCCGCCATCTCGGCGTCGGTGTCGGCGCTGAAGCGATTGATCGCGACCACCACCGGCAAGCCGAACGACTGGATGTTCTCGATGTGGCGCGCCAGGTTGGAGCAGCCGTCGGTGACCGCGCGCACGTTCTCCGCGCCGAGGTCGTTCTTGCCGACGCCGCCGTGCATCTTCAGCGCGCGCACGGTCGCCACCAGCACCACCGCGTCCGGCGACAGACCGGCGCTGCGACACTTGATGTCGAAGAACTTCTCGGCGCCCAAGTCGGCGCCGAAGCCGGCTTCGGTGACCACGTAGTCGGCGAGTTTCAACGCCGCGCGAGTCGCGATCACCGAGTTGCAGCCGTGCGCGATGTTGGCGAACGGGCCGCCGTGGATGAACGCCGGATTGTGCTCCAGCGTCTGCACCAGGTTCGGCGCGATCGCGTCCTTCAGCAGCACCGTCATCGGTCCCGGCGCCATCACCGCATCGGCGCGCACCGGCTTGCGCTCGCGGGTGTAGGCGACGACGATGTTACCGATGCGATTGGTCAGATCCTCAAGGCTGGTCGACAGGC
>JBPCXC010000067.1:0-2954 GCA_051008875.1 bacterium | reverse complement strand
CAACATAACCGCAACGTAGCAAGTTTTATCGAACGCACCGCAGGCAATACCAATATCGCACCAGCGGGGCCCGGCGGAGCCGCTGACCGTGCTGCCCAATCGTCCGCAACAACCACACCGGAGAACCGAAATGGCCAAGAAAAAGAGCGCCGCCAAACCAAAACGACCGAGCGCGAAACGACCGAGCGCGCGCGCGCAGACCTCCACCGATCTCGAGCGCCACGTCAACGCGCCCGGTCGCCAAGAGTTGGTCAAGCGCGTGCGCGAGAAGATCGACAAACTCGGGGTCACGTACTTGTACTTCCAGTTCGTCTCGGTCACCGGCCGCATCGTCGGCAAGGGCATTCCGGCCGACCATTGGGAGCGCGTCGCCGAGCGCGGCTTCCAACTGGTGTACGGCTCGACCGCCAACTTGTTCATCGACCGCCACGGCGACTACATCGGCTACGGTCCGGAGGCGTCCGAACTGGTCGGCATCGCCGACCCCGAGACCTTCGTGCAACTGCCGTGGGACAAGCGCATCGCGCGCGTGTTCTGCACTTGCTTCCGCAACCGCGAGGAGCGGGTCAATCCCGGCGGGCATTTGACTTCCGACTGCCGCGGCAACCTGCGCATCATCCACGACGAGTTCCAGCGCGCGCACGACATGCACTTGCGCCTCGGCACCGAGCCGGAGATGATGTGGTTGAAACTCGACGACAAGCGCCAACTGCAAGGCGGCGCGACCAAGCCGAACTGCTATCACATCGACCAGTTCGAGGAGTTGCGCCCGGCATTCATGCAGGTCATCGAATACGCGCAGGCGATGGGGCTGGACATGATCCAGGGCGACCACGAGGACGCGCCGGGGCAACTCGAGTTGAACTGGATGTTCGACGACGTGCTGCGCAACTCCGACCGCCTGACCACCTATCGGCAGATCTGCGCGCAAGTGGCGCGCGAAAAAGGACTGCACGCGTGCTTCATGTCGAAGCCGTTCATGAACGTCTCGGCCTCCGGCTGCCACCACAACATGTCGCTGTGGTCGGGCGGCAAGGACTCGGTCAATCGCCTCGGCCACAAGCCGCTACCCGGGCTGGAGGGCGTGTTCTCGTATCGCCAGGGCGGCACCAACCACTTCCTGCCCGACCCGAAGTTGAGCGCGGTCAAGCCCGGCCCGGTCGGCTTGAAGTCGATCGGCGGCGTCATCGCGCACTTGAAGGCGCTGACCTCGATCGGCTCGTCCACGGTCAACTCCTATCGCCGCCTGTGGGACACCGGCTTCTGGGCGCCGGTGTTCGCCGACTGGGGCTTCCAGAACCGCACCTGCGCGCTGCGCGTCTCGGCGCCCGGCCGCTTCGAATATCGCTCGGTCGACTCGATGGTCAATCCATATTTGATGGGCGCGGCGCTGCTGAAGGCGTTCGACGACGGCATCACGCGCAACCTCGATCCCGGCGAGCCGGAGGAGCGCAACATCTACGAGGCGATGGAGGCCGGCAAGCAAGTCACCAAACTGCCGATGAATCTCGGCGATGCGCTGCAGGCGCTGGCGCGCGACAAGGTCATCCGCGCCGCGCTGCCGGACGAGATGTACAAGGTCTATCACCACTACAAGAACGACGAGTGGGAGAAGTTCAACCACACCGTGACCGACTGGGATCTCGATCAGTACTTGGACTGCCTACCGTAGATCGCATCGACATCAACTTCAACTTTCATCGTAGCAACGGAGGGAGGAAATCATGTGCGGCATTGCCGGCTTAATCCATCGCGGCGGCAAATCGGACATCGGCGCCGAGATGACCGCGATGCTGCAGTCGCTCAAGCATCGCGGTCCGGACTCGACCGGGTTCGCGCTGTATGGCGACATCGCCGACGCGCCCGGCGGCGACGATTCCTATGTGATGCGCTTCAAGGTCGCCGAGCAGGAGGACATGCGCAAGGGCTTCGAAATCCACGACCAAGTGATCGCGCGGCGCGAAAGCGTCGATCGCAAACTGGCGCAACTCGGCGCCAAGGTCATCGCGCAAGATCGAGCGACCGACTACGCGCTGCGCTACGCCTTCGCCTACGACGGCGACATGCGCCAACTCGCCGACCAGATCGAGGCGATCGAGCACGTCGAGATCCTGTCCATCGGCCGCGCGCTGGAGTTGATCAAGGACATGGGCGACGCCGCCACCGTCGCCGGCCAATACGACCTGCCCGGCTTCATCGGCACGCACGGCATCGGCCACACCCGCATGGCGACCGAGTCCGACGTCGACATCCGCTCGGCGCATCCGTACTGGGCGTATCCGTTCAACGACATCGCGGTGGTGCACAACGGCCAACTGACCAACTACTGGACATTCCGCCGCGAGATGGAGCGCAACGGCCACCGCTTCATGTCGAACTGCGACTCGGAGTTGATCGCGGTCTATATCGCCGACCGCATCCAACGCGGCGACGACTTGGAGGCGGCGATGCGCCGCTCGGTGGACGAGATGGACGGCGTGTTCACCTACTTGGTCGCGACCAACGACCAACTCGGCATGGCGAAGGACGTGATGGCGGCGAAGCCGATGGTGTTGTACGAGAGCGACGACTTCATCGGGCTGGCGTCCGAAGAGGTCGCCATTCGCAGCATCTTCCCGAACGAGATCGAGACCTGGGATCCGTATGAAGGCGAGGTGAAAGTATGGAAGACCTGACCCGCGACGGCAAAGGCGACGGCGACGCTGCGAACAAGTCCGCCGATGCCGCGACCAAGTCGCACGACATGGGTTTGCACGACGAGCGACTGACCGGGCGCGCGCAACAAGTTTTTTTCGACGCCGCCGCGGAGGAGAACTTCACCTATCCGTGGGCGTTCGAGGTTGACTTCGAGCGGCGCGCCGAGTTCGACGCGCTCGAGATGGACGCGACCGCGATCAACCTCAAGATCCGCGAACTGATGCGCGACGGCGTCGGCGCGATCACCGTGCACAATC
>JBPCXC010000066.1:0-9897 GCA_051008875.1 bacterium | reverse complement strand
AAAAAACGCTCCGGGCGTTTTTTTCCGGCGTCCAAGCGCCGGAATGACGGCGCAAGTGAGTGACGCAAGCGCAAACCCCATCGCCCGCTCACACCACCGCGCCGTCGATCACCGCGGCGACCACCTTGCCGCGCAACGCCGACCCAAGCCACGGCGAGTTTCGCCCGTCGCTGCGCATGGTCTCGGGCGACAGCGTCCATTCCTTCGTCGGGTCGAACAAGCACAAGTCGGCGACCGCGCCGACGCCCAAGTGGCCGGCGTCGATGCCGATGACTGCGGCCGGTTTGGCGGTCAGCGCGGCGATTGCGGCGTCGAGCGGCAGCGCATCTTGATCGACCAGTCGCATGGTTAGCGCGAGCAAGGTGTCCACCCCGGCGATGCCGGCGGCGGCTTCGGCGAAGGGCGCGAGTTTGGCGTCGGCGCTATGCGGCTGATGATCGGAGCAGATCGCGTTGATGGTGCCGTCGGCGATGCCGCGCAACAGCGCGCGTTGGTCGCGCTCGGTGCGCAGCGGCGGGAACACTTTGCACTGCGCGTCGAACGCGCCGATGTCGCCCTCGTTCAGATGCAAGTGATGGATGGCGACGCCGGCGCTGACCGGCAAGCCGCGGGTCTTGGCTTCGGCGATCATCTCGACCGCGCGGCCGCTCGAGATCAAGTCGAAGTGCGCGCGCGCGCCGCTGGTCTCGATCAGCGCGAGATCGCGCGCGACGCCGACGGTCTCGGCCGCCTCGGGGATCGCCGGTAGTCCGAGGCGGGTGCTGACCGCGCCTTCGTGCACCACGCAGTTGCCTTGCAGCCAAGCGTCGCGCGGCGTGGTGAACACGGCTAAGTCGTAGGTCGCGGCGTATTGCATCGCGCGGCGCATCACCAAGGTGTTGCCGACCGCGCGCAAGCCGTTGCTGACGCCGACGCAGCCAGCGTCCATCAGCAACGCCATGTCGGCCAGTCGCTCGCCGTCGAGGCCGACGGTCAACGCGCCGAGCGGATGCACGCGGGTGAAGCCGTAGGCGGCGGCGCGGTCTTGCAGCATGCGCGCCATCGCCGGCGTGTCGATCACCGGGAAAGCGTCGGGCGGGCAGACGATGCGGGCGATGCCGCCGCGCGCCGCCGCGCGCGCCTCGGTCTTGGTGATCGCCTTGTGCGCCTCGCTCGGCTGCCGCAGCCGCGCGCATAGATCGATCAAGCCCGGCAAAACCATCAGCCCGTCGGCATCTATGCGCACGCCGTCGAATTTCTTCGACCGCTTAGCTGGCGCGCGCAACGCGGCGACCTTGCCTTGCGCGACATACACATCGCACACTTGATCGACGCCATTGCCCGGATCAATCATGCGCCCGCCGGCGATCAGCAAATCGGGCGCGGACTCGTTCGCGTCGTTCGTCGGCGACTTCATCCGCCGCGTTCCTCCGAGCCGCCCATCAGGGTCGCCATGATCGACATGCGCACGGCGATGCCGTTGGCGACTTGGGTCAAGATCACCGAGCGCGGGCCGTCGGCGACCGACGAGGCGATCTCCAAGCCGCGGTTGATCGGGCCGGGATGCATCACCACCGCGTCGGCGGCGGCGCGGCGCAGTTTGCGCTCGGTCAGGCCGTAGCGGTTGAAGTATTCCTGCTCGCTCGGCACCAGTTGGCCGTCCATGCGCTCGCGTTGCAGGCGCAGCATGATGACGATGTCGGCGCGGTCGAGCCCGGCGTCCATGTCGGCGGTGGCGTGCACGCCCATCGCCTCGATCTCGGTCGGGATCAGCGTGCGCGGGCCGATCACGCGGATCTCGGCGACGCCGAGCGTGGCGAGTGCTTGGATCTGCGAGCGCGCGACGCGCGAATGCAACAGGTCGCCGACGATGGCGACGGTGAGTCCGTCGAAGCCGCCTTTGGCGCGGCGGATGGTGAACATATCGAGCATCGCCTGGGTCGGATGCGCATGGCGGCCGTCGCCGGCGTTGATCACGCGCACCGCTTCGGGCAGATGCTCGGCGATCAGATGCGCGCTGCCGCTGGCTGAGTCGCGCACTACGAACAAGTCGGTGTGCATCGCCTCGAGCGTGCGCACGGTGTCGAGGATCGACTCGCCCTTGGCGGTCGAGATGCGCGTCGCGTCGAGGTTGATGACGTCGGCGGACAGGCGCTTGCCGGCGATCTCGAAAGTGGTGCGCGTGCGCGTGCTCGGCTCGAAGAACAGATTGACCATGGTTTTGCCGCGAAGAAGCGGCACCTTCTTGACTTCGCGCTCGCCGAAGCCGACGAACGACTCGGCGGTGTCGAGGATGCCGACCAAGGTCTCGCGCGGCAGCCCGGCGATGGTCAGGAAATGCTTGAGTTTGCCGTGCCGATCGATCTGGATGTCGTCGCGCGCGTTCATCGCGCCGCCTCGCCGATGCGGATGATGTCGAGCGCGAGGCGGCCGTCGGTGTTGCTCAGTTTCGCCTCTTCGTGCTGACTTAAGTCGAGCGACTCGCCGACCACGTCGGCGTGGATCGGCAACTCGCGCCCGGGGCGATCGATCAGCACCGCGAGGCGGATGCGCTCGGGGCGGCCATAGGCGAAGATTTCGTTGAGCGCGGCGCGGATGGTGCGGCCGGTGTGCAGCACGTCGTCCACCAGCACGATGTCGCGCCCGTCCACCGCCATCGGCAACTCGGACGCCTTGACCTCGGGGTTCAGCCCGACGCGGCTGAAGTCGTCGCGATAAAACGAGATGTCGAGCGCGCCGAGTTGCGGCGCCGCCCCGCCCGCGCGCGCCGCCAGCGCCGCCGCCAGCCGCTCGGCGAGCCACGCGCCGCCGGTGCGGATGCCGACTAAGACCGGCGCGTCGAGTCGCTGCGCTTCGATGCCGTCGGCCATGCGCTCGATCATCGCCGCGATGGTTTTTGCATTGTGCATCAGACGCGCCTGCGGTGAAGAAAGACCGGCGCATCGAGTCGCTGCGCTTCGATGTCGTCGGCCATGCGCTCGATCATCGCCGCGAGGGTTTTGAAGTCGTGCATCAGTCGCGTCGTTGGTCGAGATAGGCGCGCACGATCAACTCGGCGGCGAGGCTGTCGCGGTGTCGGGCGCGTTTGCGGCGTTGCGACTTGCCGGCGGCGGTTGCTTGCGCCAGCAGCGCGTCGGCGGCAACGCTGGTCAGGCGTTCGTCGATCAGCACCACGTCGAAGCTGAATCGTCGTCCGGCGTCGGCGGCGAAGGCGCGCGCGCGCGTCGCCATCTCGCTTTCGCTGCCGTCCATGTGCAGCGGCAAGCCGACCACCAGCGCGGACGGCAGCCATTGCTCGAGCAGGCGCGCGAGTTCGCGCCAGTCGGGCGCGCCGTCCTTCGCCGCCAGCACCGAGAGACCTTGGCTGGTGCCGGTGCGGATGTTGCCGGCGGCGACGCCGATGCGCTTGAGGCCGAAGTCAAAGCCGATCACGCGGGCGTTGGCGCTGGCGTTCATCGGTCAGCTTCGGTTGGGCGGCGATGTGACTCGGTCAAGCGACGATGCATGTCGATCGAACAGCGATGCGATTCGGTCAAACGATGATGCGCGTCAATCCAACAGCGATGCGACTCAATCAACCGACGATACGACTCAATCGAACAGCGATCCAACTCAATCCAACGGCGATGCGCTTCAGTCAACCGGCGGCGCGCCTCGGTCAACCGGCGGGGCGCCTTAGGCATGGCCGGTTTCGGTGGACAGCCGCGCGGTGTCGATGCCGAGCAGTTCGGCGGCTTGGTGCCACTTCTGCTCGATGCGGGTGTCGAAGATGATGGAGTGGTCGGCGGGCGCGTTGAACCATGAGTTCTGACGCAACTCGAACTCGAGTTGCCCGGGACCCCAGCCGGCGTAGCCGAGGATCATCATCGCGCTGCTCGGTCCGCGTCCGCCGGCGATGGCGCCGAGGATGTCGCGCGAACTGGTCAGCCACAGCCCGCCGCCGATCTCCAGCGAGGACTCCCAGTCGCCGCCGCCGCTTTCGTCGGCGTGGATCACCAGCCCGAGTTCGGGATTGACCGGACCGCCTTCGAACACCGGCTGGTCGGTGTGCTCGAGGTCGGAGACCGGCAACGACAACTGATCGAAGATGTCGCCGAGGCGATGGCTGGTGAGGCGGTTGACGATCACGCCGATCGCGCCGTTGGCATCGTGCTGGCAGATCAGCGAGACGGTCTGATGGAAACTCGGATTGGTCAGTTGCGGCATCGACACCAGCAACTGGTTTTTGAAGGAAACGCGGCTCATGCGGCTGGACTCCTAGGCACTGGGCTGTGCGGCTCTGTGGGCGGTGTGTGCGGTCGGGTCTCCAAGCGTCGGGATTTCAAACGGATGGGAATGTAGGTCTGCATCTTCGGGTCGGTGGGAGTATAACCGATTTGGCATGCGTGTGATATGGGGGCGGCGCGCGCGATTGCCATACGCCGCGCGCGCGGTTTCCCGCGGTTTCCGGTTGCCATCGGCGGCAGTTGCCGCTAGTATCGCGCCATCGGTCGGTCCGTCCATCTGCTCGCCCACCTCCATCCCAGCCTTGAGCACCCTCGCGCAAACCGCATCGGCGGGCGTCGCGGATTCGCGCCAGCATCGGAGTCGGCGATGAATCCCGATCCCGCGCTCGTCGCCGTGACCGACGACGACCTTCCCGACCTCGACGAAGTGTGCGATCTGCTCAAGCAAATCGTGCGCGACGAACACGCCGCCCCGACGCGCGCGCGTGCGACCAAGCCCGACGGAAGTTGGGTCACCGATCTCGACCGGCGCACGCAGTCGCGGTTGTTCGACGCCTTGCATCGCAGATGGCGCGGATACGGATTCGTCGGCGAGGAGATGAGCCACGCCGAGCAAGTCGCCGCCTGCGCGCGCACCGACCGCGGCTACTGGGTGCTCGATCCGCTCGACGGCACCACCAACTTCACCGCCGATTTGCCGTTCTACGGCGTCTCGCTGGCGCTGGTGGTCGGCGGCGTCGCGCGCTTGGGCGTGGTGTTCGACCCGGCGCGCGACGAATGCTTCAGCGCGCGGCTCGGGCGCGGCGCGCACCTCAATCAGCGCCAACTCGCGACCAGCGGTGCCGTCGCGCTCGGCGAATGCATCGCGGTGGTGGACTACAAGCGGCTGGTCGGCGACCTAGCGGCGCAGTTGGTGCGCTCGCCGCCGTATCGCTCGCACCGCCACCTCGGCGCCTCGGCGCTGGAATGGTGCTGGCTGGCGGCCGGGCGCTTCCAACTCTATCTGCACGGCGGGCAAAAGTTGTGGGACTTCGCCGCCGGCTACTTGATCCTGGCCGAAGCCGGCGGCGCCGCGACCTCGCTGTCGGGGCAGGCGCTGGACTGCGCCAAACTGCGCAAGCGCTCGGTGGTGGCGGCGGCGAACGCCGAGTTGCTGGCGCGCTGGGACGGCTGGATCAACGCCAACAGCGCCGCGGTGAAATCGTCGCCGCTGTGAGCCGCGTATCAATCCGGCGGACGATGTCGCCACGGCGGCGATGAATTTAATCAACGCGCGATGCGCCCGACCGATGTCTTTTCGGCGCGGCTTTGATTTACCATACAGCCCCATGATTTCGCCGAGCCAGCGCAAGTGAACGCGCCGACCACCGACCGCCGGCGCAAGGCGAATGCGATTCGCGCGTTGAGCATGGACGCGGTGCAGCGCGCGAACTGCGGTCATCCGGGCGCGCCGATGGGCATGGCCGACTTGGCCGAGGTGCTGTGGTGCGATCACCTCAAGCACAATCCGCAAGACCCGCAATGGTGCGACCGCGACCGCTTCGTGCTGTCCAACGGCCACGCCTCGATGCTGCTGTATTCGCTGCTGCACCTGAGCGGCTATGATTTAAGCATCGCCGACCTCAAGCGGTTCCGCCAGTTGCGCTCGAAGACGCCGGGGCATCCCGAATACGGCTGCGCCGCCGGCGTCGAGACCACCACCGGCCCGCTCGGCCAAGGGCTCGCCAACGCGGTCGGCATGGCGATCGCCGAGAAGACCCTGGCGGCGCGCTTCAATCGCCTATCCGAGGCGCATCGCATCGTCGATCACTTCACTTATGTCTTCGCTGGCGACGGCTGCCTGATGGAGGGCATCTCGCACGAAGCCTGCTCGCTCGCCGGCTCGCTGAAATTGGCTAAGTTGATCGTGCTGTACGACGACAACGGCATCTCGATCGACGGTGCAGTTCGCGGCTGGTTCACCGACGACACGCCGCGAAGATTCGAGTCGTATGGCTGGCAGGTGATCGCGGCGGTGGACGGACACGACGCGGCGGCGGTGGATGACGCGATCACCGCCGCGCGCGCCGAGGCCGAGCGTCCGACCTTGATCTGCTGTCGCACCGTCATCGGCTTCGGCTCGCCGGCGAAAGCCGGCACCGCGGCGAGCCACGGCGCCGCGCTCGGCGCGCAGGAAGTCGCCGCCGCGCGCGCCGAACTCGACTGGCAACATCCGCCGTTCGTCGTCCCCGAAGACATCGCCGCAGCGTGGGACGCGCGCGAAAAAGGCGCGCAAGCGCAACGCGAATGGGACGCGCGATTCGCCGAGTACCAAAGCGACTTTCCCGAACTCGCCGCCGAGTTCAGCCGCTGCATCACCGCGCGCTTGCCGGACGAATGGGCGGAGCGGTCGCGCGCCGCGATCGTCGCCATCGACGCCGCCGCCGAGAACATCGCCACGCGCAAAGCATCGCAGAACGCGCTCGAGCACTTCGCCGCGCAGTTGCCCGAGTTGATCGGCGGCTCGGCTGATCTCGCCGAGTCGAACCTGACGCTGTGGTCGCGCTCGGTCGGCATCCACGACGACGCCGGCGGCAACTACATCTACTTCGGCGTGCGCGAGTTCGCGATGGCGGCGATCGTCAACGGCCTCGCGCTGCACCGCGGCTTCAAGCCGTATGGCGCGACCTTCCTGACCTTCTCCGACTACGCCCGCAACGCGCTGCGCATGGCGGCGCTGATGCGAATCCCGAGCATCTTCGTCTTCACCCACGACTCCATCGGCCTCGGCGAAGACGGTCCGACGCACCAGCCGGTCGAGCACTTGGCGAGTTTGCGCCTGATCCCGCGCATGGCGGTGTGGCGTCCCTGCGACGCGGTCGAGAGCGCAGTCGCCTGGCGCCTCGCCTGCGAATCCACCGAGCAGCCGTTCGCGCTGATCTTCTCGCGCCAAGCCCTGCCGCACCAGCCGCGCGACGCGGCGCAGATCGAAGCGATCGAAAAAGGCGGCTACGTGCTCGCCTGCCGCGGCAACCCCGAAGCCATCGTAATCGCCACCGGCTCCGAAGTCGCACTGGCGATGGACGCCGCCGCGCGCCTGCCAACGCGCCGTATCCGCGTAGTGTCAATGCCCTCGGTCGATTGCTTCGAGTCGCAACCCCCCGCTTGGCGCGACCAAGTGCTGCCGCCGTCGGTGCGCGCGCGCATAGCGGTAGAAGCCGGCGTGACCGCGTCGTGGGCGCGATACGTCGGCACGCACGGCGCGGTGGTCGGAGTCGATGCATTCGGCGAATCAGCACCGGCGGCGGAGGTGTTCGAGGCTTTTGGCCTGACCGCAGAGAACATCGCCGAATGCATTGAACGAGTGCTCGATGCGACGGATTTCTCGTAGTCATCCTCCCCACCACCGTCATCCCGCAGTCTGTAAGCGGGGAAAAATCGCCCGGAGCGATTTTTCGCGAGCGCAGCGAGCCCGAAGGGCGCGTATCAGAATGATACGCGCAATGACGGCGGGCGCGCTTACTTCTGTCACTCCCGTGTTCTTCCACCGTTTTAAATCTCTATAATCCACCCCCACCCGCCGCAGCCACAACCCGTCAGTTCAACCCATTTCCAGGAGCCCCCATGACCATCAAAGCAGCCATCAACGGATATGGCCGGATTGGCCGCAACATTTTGCGTGCCAACTATGATGAATCCGCGCGCGACGACATTCGCATCGTCGCCATCAACGATCTCGGCGACGCCGAGACCAACGCGCATCTGACTCGCTACGACACCGCCCACGGCGCGTTCCGCGGCGAGGTCGAGGTCGGCGGCGGCGACATGGTGGTCAACGGCGACCGCATCCGCGTGTTCGCCGAGCGCGATCCGGCGCGGTTGCCGTGGGGCGAACTCGGGATTGATGTGGTGTATGAATGCACCGGCTTGTTCGCCAGCCGCGAAAAGGCGAGCGCGCATCTCGCCGCTGGCGCGAACAAAGTGATCATCTCCGCGCCCGGCGCCGGGGTGGATGCGACCGTGGTCTATGGCGTCAACCACGACGTGCTGCGCGCCAGCGACGAGATCATCTCCAACGCGTCGTGCACCACCAACTGCCTCGCGCCGCTGGCCAAGGCGCTGAACGATTCGGTCGGGCTGGTGCACGGGCTGATGAACACCGTCCACGCCTACACCAACGACCAAGTGCTGAGCGACGTCTATCACTCGGATCTGCGCCGCGCGCGCTCGGCGACCAGTTCGATCATCCCGACCAAGACCGGCGCGGCGGCGGCGGTCGGCTTGGTGCTGCCGGAACTCGACGGCAAACTCGACGGCTTCTCGATGCGCGTGCCGACGCTGAATGTATCGGTGGTGGACTTGACCTTCGTCTCCGCGCGCGAGACCTCGGTCGAGCAAATCAACGACATCCTGCGCGCCGCCGCCGACGGCAAAGTGCTCGGCTACACCGACGCGCCGCTGGTGTCGATCGACTTCAACCACTCGCCGCTGTCCTCCACCGTCGACGCCGGCATGACCCGAGTAGCCGGCGGCAACCTGGTCAAAGTGTGCGCCTGGTACGACAACGAATGGGGCTTCTCCAACCGCATGCTCGACACCACCGTGGCGTTGATGAACGCGGGGTGACGATCAACAACTCGTTTTCTAATTAGATGGCATATTTGGTCGGAATACTTGTAGTTCTTGGGCTGATTGCTTTTCCATTTGGCGAGGAGGTTGCTCGAGTCATCGTGCAATTAGTTTTTCTATTAATTGGCGGAGTCGTAGTGTTCTTGACTTTCGCGGCTCTCGCATGGCCGGCGTTTTTTTCCCACAACCATCTCCCCGCCGTCATTCCCGCTTAAAGACCGCGGGAATGACGGCGGGGGAGGTGACTGCGCAATGACGGAAGAGAAGGTCGCTGACATACATCGTCGTCCATGTCGATAACCTCAATGGACGCGCTGGAACTGCGCGGGCGGCGCGTGTTGATTCGCCAAGACCTCAACGTGCCGATCGAGGACGGGCGAATCACTTCGGCGGCGCGCATCGACGCCGCGCTCGGCACCATCCGCTTGGCGCTCGAGCGCGGCGCGGCGGTGTTGTTGATGTCGCATCTCGGTCGTCCCGCCGAATGCCGTGATAACGAACTGGGCGATGACGGCCGTTGCGACGACGCATTCTCGCTTGCGCCGGTGGCGGCGCATTTGTCCGGCGCGCTCGGGCGCGAGGTCGCGTTCAGCACCGACTACTTGCGCCGTCCGCCGCGCGTCGCTGCCGGCGGCATCGTGTTGTTGGAGAATGTGCGCTTCAACCGCGGCGAGAAAGCCGACGACGACGACTTGGCGCGGCGATACGCGGCGTTGTGCGATGTCTTCGTGATGGACGCGTTCGGCGCGGCGCATCGCGCGCAGGCATCCACCTGCGGGGTCGCGCGCCACGCGCCGGCGGCGTGCGCCGGGCCGTTGCTGCTGGCGGAGTTGTCGGCGTTGAGTAAGGTGTTGGAGTCGCCGCGCCGGCCACTGGTGGCGATCGTCGGCGGCGCCAAGGTGTCGAGCAAACTCGGCGCGATCCAAGCCTTGGCGCGGCGGGTCGATCGACTCATCCCCGGCGGCGGCATCGCCAACACCTTCCTCAAGGCCGCCGGTCGCGACATCGGCCGCTCGCTGTTCGAGCCGGCGCTGGTCGGCGCCGCGCGCGACCTGCTGCGCGACGCCGCCGCGCGCGGCCACGC
>JBPCXC010000065.1:0-1496 GCA_051008875.1 bacterium | reverse complement strand
GGCATCTTGAATCGCCTGCCGCATGGCGCGACGTGGTTCGAGACCAGCACCAACGACTTGCGCGCGTGGCGGGCGGTCGCGCGCGCCGCGCCGGCGCATCTGACGCTGTGCGACGCGCCGGTCACCGGCGGCGCCGAAGGCGCGCAAGCGGGCACGCTGACGATGCTGCTCGGCGGCGACGCGCGCGCGCTCGACCACCATCGCGAACTGCTCGGCGCGATCGCCGCGCAGACGGTGCACATGGGTCGGTGCGGCGCCGGCTACGTCGCCAAGTTGTGCCAGTTGCACCTCAACTATCTCGCTGCGCACGGCATCGGCGAAGCGCTGATGCTCGGCGCCAAAGCCGACCTCGACCTGACCGCGCTGCACCGCGTGCTGATGGCGAGTTGCGCGCAGAGTTATGTGGTCGACCACTACATTCCCAAGGTGCTCGACGGCAGTTACGACCGCTCGTTCGCGCTCGGCTTGGCGGCGCGCGACATGCGCTTGGTCAGCGAACTCGGCGCGCATCTGCGCGTTGACTTGAACCTCGCCGACGCGGTGTGCGCGGACTACGCCCGCGCCTGCGCCGCGTATGGCGCGGACGCGCCGCACCTGAGCAACATCCGCTTGATCGAAGAGCGTTCGCGGCGACTGCTGCGCGACGACTCGCAACAACAACAACCGACGCAACAACACGAACAACAACACGAACAACAACACGCGCAACAACACGCGCAACAATCGGAGCGCGACGGATGAGCGGCAAGCGATTCATCTCGGCGCAGGAGTTGCTGGAGGATTCCTATCGCCTCGGCGCGCGCATCATCGACAGCGGCTTTCGCCCCGACTTCATCGTCGGCATCTGGCGCGGCGGCACGCCGGTCGGCATCGCGGTGCAGGAGATGCTCGAGCACTTCGGCATCCGCGCCGACCACATCAGCGTGCGCACTTCGCTGTATCGCGGCATCGGTGCGCCCGGCGAGCAAGTGCGCGTGCACGGGCTCGGCTATCTCGAGCGCAACTTGGAGGCCGAGCACGGCTTGCTGATCGTGGACGACGTGTTCGACACCGGGCGCAGCATCGAGGCGGTGATCGCGCAACTGACCGCGCGCACGCAGCGCAACACGCCACGGCGGATCGCGGTGGCGATGCCGTGGTTCAAGCCCGGCAACAACGCCACCGCGCGCGTGCCGGACTATTATTTGCACCAGACCGAGCAGTGGCTGGTGTTCCCGCACGAGTTGCTTGGGCTGAGCGACGACGAGATCGCGCGCGGCAAACCACAAGTGCATGAAATCCTGCGCGCCGTGTCGGTGCCGGCGACGGCGGGCTAATGTGGCTTGCGCCGGCGACGAAATAGGCGTATTCTTGCCCTGTCGTAGAGATGCTATGCGATGTCGCATCAGGGCTATAATCCGCCGCCGTTTGATTTGTATATTCCGCCGGCGCGCCGTCGGCTTCCCGCGGCTTGTCTCGCCGACGAGACGCCGGCGGCGATGGCGACGACCCAACAC
>JBPCXC010000064.1:0-7733 GCA_051008875.1 bacterium | reverse complement strand
GGGCAACACTTATATAGTGTGCGCTTCGAGGCGCGGGCGTTGTGGGGCGACGCGGACGCGCCGCGCGGCGAGGACTGCGCGGCGGTGTACATCGACTTGTTCGAGCCGTATTTGCGCGCCGCCGATGACCACGCCTGAGCCGCTCCCGAGCCAGCCGCGCGCCGACGGCGAACTGGTGTTCACCGCGCCGTGGCAAGCGCGCACCTTCGCGATGGCGGTGCACCTGCACGCCGCCGGCGTGTTCGCGTGGAACGAATGGTCGACGCGACTGGCGGCGAACATCGCCGAGTTCGAACGCGACCGCGCGATCGAGGACGGCGATGCGTACTATCGGTTGTGGCAGCGGACGTTGGAGGAGATTGTTGAGGAGAAGACTTGATTGGGATCGTTGTTGGCGTTGGATGAGTCGTCGGCAATCGAGTCATTGAAAGTCATTTCCGCAACAACCTCCCCCGCCGTCTTTGCGCGTATCATCCTGATACGCGCCCTTCGGGCTTAGCTTACGCTCGCGAAAAAACGCTCCCGGCGTTTTTTTCCCGCAACCATCTCCCCCGCCGTCATTCCCGCAGTCTGTTAAGCGGGAATCCACACTCGCGAACGCGAGTGAGGCAGGGCGAAGCCCTGCTGGCTGTTGGTGCGAACGGAGTCGCGCGACTTGCTCACACCACCCCGCCGGAGTTCAAATTGCCATCCATGGCGACTGGATTCCCCGCATCCCTGCGGGAATGACGGCAAGAAGAGGCTCGCTACGCTCGCGCTACACCAACAAAAAACATTCCCCCGCCGTCATTGCGCGTATCATCCATCGAGTTGTTCGCCGTTCGCGGTCATCGTCGGCGAGCGAGTCGTCAGCAATCGAATCATCACAACTCGATCACCGACAATCCAACCATCAATCCGCCACCCCAATGCCGCGAATCAATCCCCGCATCCACCCCACCCGCACTTCCCGCGCCGCGCGATGATCGCTGACGAGCGGGGGCTTGCGTTGAGTGGCGCCGATGCGGCGCAGGCGGCGGCGTTCGATGCGGTGGTGCGCGACTATCTCGACTATCGGCTGAGCGCGTTTCCGGCGTTGAAGGCGTTGTGCGCGCAGGCGCCGGAGTTTGCGATGGCGCATATCTTCAAGGGCTTCTTGTTGTTGTCGATGGGCACGCGCGAGATCGAGGCGGCGGCGCGCGCGTGCCATCGGCATGTCAGTGCGCGCGCCGAGGCGTTGACCGCGCGCGAGCGATGCCATCTGTGCGCGTTGGCGGCGTGGGCGCGCGGCGACACCGTCGGCGCTTGCGCGTGTTGGGACGAGGCGATGCTGCATGCGCCGCTCGACTTGCTCGCGTTGCGCTTGCAGCACTTCGCGTTGTTCTGGCTCGGCGCCGCCGAGCGCATGCGCGACGCCGCCGCGCGGGTGTTGCCGGCGTGGGGCGAGGACGCGCCGGGCTACGCGCATGTGCTCGGCGTGTATGCGTTCGCGCTGGAGGAGACGCATTGCTACGCGCGCGCCGAGCGCCTCGGCCGCGAGGCGGTCGAGCGTCATCCCGACGACTTGTGGTCGCTGCACGCGGTCGTGCATGTGTATGAGATGCAAGGTCGGCTGAGCGAAGGCGCTTTGTTGCTCGACCAGCCGCTCGATCGCTGGCATGACCGCAATCCGTTCCAGGGGCATCTGTGGTGGCACGCGGCGTTGTTCGCGTTCGAGCGCGGCGCGTTCGAACGCGCCTTGGCGTTGTATGACTCGGCGGTGCGCCCGGCCGAATCGGATTTCTATTTGGACTTGCAGAACACCGCTTCGCTGCTGGCGCGCTTGCAACTCGCCGGCATTGATGTCGGCGCGAGATGGGGCGACTTGGCGGACGCCGTGCGCCAACGCATCGGCGACTACGCGCTGGTGTTCACCGAGCCGCATTGCGCGATGGCGTTCGGCCACGCCGGTCGCGTCGAGTTGCGCGCGCAACACTTGGACGCGTTGCGCGATCTGGCGATGGAGACCGGCGACGGAAATGGCGACGGCAACAGCAGCGCGCCGTTGATTGCGCCGTTGGTCGAGCCGCTGTGCATCGCCATCGGCGACTTCTGCGACGGCGACCACGCCGCCGCCGCCGATGCGCTACTGGCGTTGCGCTACGACTGCCAGTCAATCGGCGGCAGCCACGCGCAGCGCGATGTCTTCAACCTGTACTTGATCGCCGCCGCCGAGCGCGCGCAGAACTTGGAACTGGCGCGCGCGCTGCTGACCGAACGCGTCGCGCGCTACCGCAACAGTTATCCCAGTTGGCAACGCTATGCCGAAATATGCGAACGCCTCGGCGACCGCAAGGCGAGTGCTGAGGCGCGCGAGGAACTGAAACGAATCGCCGAGATGGCGTGATGGGTGTGGTGATTGCGAGAAGGGTTGCTTGGCGTTTGATGTAAGCGGAAATTGCTCGCCTCGCCGTCATTTCCACAATTCCCCCCGCCGTCATTGCGCGCGCATCGTCAGCGCGCGTTGAACTTCGCGAGCATCGCCTCGCGACGCTTGCGGTACTCGGCGACAGCGGCGGCTTTTACATGCCCAAAGCCTTTGATCATTTCGGGCAAGTCGGCGAGTGCTACGGCGGCTTCGTAGTTGCGTGCGGTGGTGGCGCGCAGGAGTTGCGTTAGGTCGGCTTCGTATTCGGTGATGAGTTGTCGTTCGAGTTTGCGTTCGCGCGCGTGGCCGAATGGGTCGAGCGGCGTGCCGCGCAGGAACTTCATGCGCGCCAAGTAGCGGAACAGAGTCAGCGTGGCGCCGGGGAACTCGCGCTTGAGCGGATGGCCGGTGACCGCGTCCTTGCGCGCGAAAAGCGGCGGCGCGAGGTGGAAGCGAAGTTTGAACGGACCGGCGAACTGCCGCTTCAACTCGCGCTCGAAGTCGCCGTCGGAATACAGCCGCGCGACTTCGTATTCGTCTTTGTATGCCATCAACTTGAAGTAGTTGCGCGCGACCGCTTCGGTCAGCGTCGGCGCGTGCGCGCCGTGTTCGCCGTCATGCGCGGCGTTCAAGTCGAGATCGAAGCGCCGCGCGCGCTCGACCATCGCGCGGTATTTGCGCGCGTATTTTTCGTTCTGGTATGCGGTCAAATACCGGCATCGCGATTCGATCAACGCGTCCAATTCGCGCGCCGGCGAATCATTGCGCGCGTCGTCATCGTCGTTTGCGCCAATGTCATCGCGCGCGTCATCGCCGCCCGCCAACTTCTCCACCGCAGCAAGATCAACCGCCGCGCGGCGTCCCCAAGCGAAGGCTTGTTGGTTGAATGCGACAGCGACGGCGTTCAACTCGATCGCGCGGTTGATCGCGGCTGCGCCGACCGGGATCAAGCCGCGTTGGTGGGCGAAGCCGAGCAGCAGCAGGTTGGCGCCGATGGAGTCGCCGAGCAGCGCGTGCGCGATGCGGGTGGCGTCGAGGAAGTCGGTGCGCTCGGCGCCGGACTCGTCGCGTAGCAGTTGGCGCATGCGCGCGCCGGGGAATTCGTAGTCGCGGTCGCGGATGAAGTCGGCGGTCGGATTCTCATGCGTGTTGACGACGCAATGCGATCTCGCCGGGTCGAGGCGCGCGAGCGCATCGGGCATCGCCGACACCACCAAGTCGCAGCCGAGCAGCACGTCGGCGCCGCCTTCGGGGATGCGCACCGCGTGGATTTCGTCTTGGCGCGCGGCGATGCGCACATGGCTGACCACCGCGCCGAACTTCTGCGCAAGGCCGGTCTGGTTCAGCGTCGAGCAGCCCTTGCCCTCGATGTGCGCGGCCATCGCCAGCAGCGAGCCGACGGTGAGCACGCCGGTGCCGCCGATGCCGGCGACGAGTACGTTCCACGGTCGTTGCAACCGCGCCGGCGCGACTTCCGGCGGCGGCGCGTCGATGCGTTCGCGGTCAATGCGCTCACGCTCGGCAACGGGATGCATGGTTGCGCCGGTGACGGTGACAAAACTCGGGCAAAACCCGTCGAGGCAACTGTAGTCGGCGTTGCACGCGCTTTGGTCAATCTGTCGCTTGATTCCCAATTCGGTCTTCTTCGGCAGCACCGACAGGCAGTTGGAGGTGACGCTGCAGTCGCCGCAGCCTTCGCATACCGCGGCGTTGATGAACACGCGTTTGGCGGCTTGTGGCATTTCGCCGCGCTTGCGCCGGCGGCGTTTCTCGGCGGCGCAGGTTTGGTCGTAGATGATCGCGCTCACCCCGCGCACTTCGCGCATCGCGCGCTGCAGTTTCTCGAACTCGCGCCGCGGCAGCACTTCGATTCCGCGCACGCCGCTGAGTCGCTTGCGCGCGCCGGCGACGTCCTCGGCGACCACGTTGATCGGCGCGACGCCTTCGGCTTGCAGTTGCGCCGCCAGTTGCGACAATGACAGCGCGCCGTCCACCGGCTGCCCGCCGGTCATCGCCACGGCGTCGTTGAGCAGCACCTTATAAGTGATGTTGACTTCGGCGGCGACCGCGGCGCGGATGGCGAGCAAGCCGCTGTGGAAATAGGTGCCGTCGCCGATGTTCTGGAACACATGCGCGGTGTCGGTGAACGGCGCGATGCCGATCCACGAGGCGCCTTCGCCGCCCATCTGGGTGAAGGTCTCGGTGCGGCGGTGCATCCACTTGACCATGTAGTGGCAGCCGATTCCGGCCATGCCGAAACTGCCGTCGGGCACGCGGGTGGAGGTGTTGTGCGGGCAGCCGGAGCAGAAATACGGCGTGCGCGTCGGTGCGTCAAAAGCGCGCGCCAATCTTCGCTCTTTGGCGTCGAGGAACTCGAGTCGGCGACGGATTGCGTCGCTGTCATAGAATCTCATAACGCGCGCGCCGATCGCGCACGCGACCATCGCCGGGGTCAGTTCGCCGAGATTGGTGACTAGGTCGCGGCCGTGCTCGTCGAACTCGCCGACCACCACCGGACGCTCCGCCACCGGCCAGTTGTATAGTTGCTCGGTAATCTGGTTCTGCAAGATGCTGCGCTTCTCCTCGACCACCAGAATCTCGTGCAAGCCTTTGGCGAAGGCATGCGTGGCGACCGGCTCGAGCGGCCAACTCATGCCGACTTTGTAGATGCGGATGCCGATGCGCGCGGCGGTGTCTTGATTTATGCCCAGATCATCGAGCGCCTCCATCACATCGAGATGCGACTTGCCAGAAGTGACGATGCCGAGGCGCGGCTCGGCCGGGTCGAGGGTGACGCGGTTGAGATCGTTGGCGCGCGCATAAGCACGCGCGGCGTAGATGCGGTACTTGTGCAGCAACGCCTCCTGCGCCAGCGGCGTGGTCGGCCATTGCGCGTTCAGTCCGCCGGGCGGCGGCTCGAAGTCGTCGGGCAGTCGGATGCGCACGCGATGCGGGTCGGTGTCGGCGGACAGCGCCGAATCCATGCTCTCGGTGATCGCCTTGAGCGCGACCCAGCAGCCGCTGTATCGCGACAGCGCCCAGCCGTGGAGGCCGAAGTCGAGCACCTCCTGCACGTTCGCCGGATTGAGCACCGGCACCGCCGCGCCGACGAACATGTGCTCGCTTTGATGCGGCACGGTGGATGACTTGCAGGCGTGGTCGTCGCCCGCCACCGCCAGCACGCCGCCGTGGCGCGTGGTGCCGAAGGCGTTGGCGTGCTTGATCGCGTCCATGCTGCGATCGACTCCCGGACCTTTGCCGTACCACATCGCGAACACGCCGTCGTGGCGCGCGCCGGGCAGCAGATGCGCCTGCTGCGTGCCCCACACCGCGGTCGCCGCGAGGTCTTCGTTGACGCCGGGCTGGAAGCGGATGTTGTGTCGCGCGAGGTGCGCGTGCGCGCGCCACAGCGACTGGTCGAGCGTGCCGAGCGGCGAGCCGCGATAGCCGGAGATGAAGCCAGCGGTGTCGAGTCCGGCTTCTAAGTCGCGCTGATGCTGCACCAGCGGCAGCCGCACCAGCGCCTCGATCCCGCTCAGATAGGCGCGTTTGGCGTCCAACGCGTATTTGTCGTCGAGGGAGATTTCGGCGGGCATGGCATCCGCATTATCCTGCCGTATGGCAGTTCTAGGTGAAGATTCGACCACAATGGCGGGGGGAATTGCAGAAAAATCGCCAAAAATTCAGTTTTTTGTGCATGCCACGAAAAACTGGTATCCTTGCGCTTCCCCGATTTCCATCGGAATCGGGGGGGGGGGGGGGGGCAAACTCATTGCCCGCAAAATTTCCAATCCACCAACTATGACCTTAAAGATGAACCAGAAAATCGAAGTTAATGAAGAGGAGTTCGAGAAAAACCAGCAGGCCTTTAGCGATGTGTTGGCGAGGTACTATGGTGATCCCGATTTCCGTGCGAAACTTGAAGCCGACCCGACTTCGGTGTTGAAGGAGGCGGGCGTGAACATTCCCGAGAACACCACGGTTGAGTTGCTGTTTAACACCACCAAGCTAGTGCACATCGTGCTACCGTATCTCGAGGGGGAAAAAGTGTAGCCTTTCGCGACGCGTCGTTCGTGCGATGCGTGGGGCTTTCTCAGCGACCTTCTTGACGGTTGCGCTGGTTGCGTCGGTTGCCAATGCCGAATCGTTGGATTTGTTGCAGGCTGTGCAACTCGGCCAGAAGTACGATGATTCGCTGAAGATCGCGGAGAAGGGTGTTGACGACGGGCGTGTGCAGCAGCGCATCGCCCGCTCGTCGTTGTTGCCGCAGGTAAGCGCGGCGACATCGGTGAGGCATTCGGAGAATTTTGATGAGCAGCGTGCCGTCAACGAGAGCCTTTCGCTGACGCAAACAATTTGGAATGCGCAGCAGCATTCGCTCCATGCGGCTTCCAAAAAGCGCCTCGAACTGGCGAGCACCGAGCACGCCAAGGCGATCTCGGCGAATCTGCTCAATGTCACCGAAGCCTATCTCGGCGTGCTCTCGGCGGCTTCCAACTTGGAACTCGCCAACCGCAACGTCGCCGGCGTGGAGTCGCACAAGAAGGTCGTCGAGACGCTGTTCGGCTTGCGCGAATCGACCATCCTGGAGATTCTGGAGACCTTGGCCGACCTCGACCTGGCGATCCTTTCGGTCATCTCCGCCGACAACAACTTGTCGAATAGCCAGGAGCGGCTCGGCCTGCTGATCGGCGAGGGCGAGCATGATCTGGTGTCGGTCAACATTGACTTGTCCAGCATCGGCAACGAGGTGGGCCGGCCTTTGGCGGAATGGCTGGAGAGCGCCGAGCACAACAACCACGATCTGCGCATCTCCCGGCTGCGGCTGGCGATCGCCGAGATCAACATCGAGCAGGCGCGGCGGGACAAGCATCCGCGCGTGTCTTTCCGCGGCGCCTACGATCGCTCCAGAACGCATGGCGGGCTTGCCTCGGGCAACGGCGATATCACCCGCCAAGCGACCCTGTCGTTGGATTTGCCGCTGTATCAAGGCGGGCGGCGGGCGGCGAAGTTGAAGGAGGCGCAGATCGCGTATGACCGGCAGCAACTGCGCATCGCCCAGCAGACCAAGCAGTTGCGCCAGCAAATCACCGCGCTATACCGCAAGCGCAGGAACGCGCGCGAACGCGCTTTTGCGTTGATCTCCCTGGTGGATTCGAATCGCCGCAAAATCGGCGCCACCCAGGACGGATTCGCCCGCGGCGACCGCACCAGCAGCGAGGTGCTGACCGCGCAGAATCTGCTGCTCGAATCGGAGACCGATCTGGTCAGTTCAATCCACGACTATATTCTTTCCGGGCTGGAACTGGAGAACTCCGCCGGCGCGTTGTCGATCGAGGATATACAC
>JBPCXC010000063.1:0-1722 GCA_051008875.1 bacterium | reverse complement strand
CATCAGCGAGCGCGTCATCGGCGCGTTGCGCGCCGCGCACGGCGAAGAGTTGGCGCAAGGCGACCAGACCGGCGCGCTGCAACAATGCGTCGCCGACGGCGGCGCGGCCGACTGCCAAGTGCAGATGCGCCGGGTCGAGTTCGTCGGCCCGCAGGTCGGCGACGAACTCGCCAACCAAGGCGGACTGGCGATGCTGTACGCGTTGATCGGCATCCTCATCTATGTCACCGTCCGCTTCGAGTGGCGCTTCGCGGTCGGCTCGGTGTTGGCGTTGGCGCACGACGTGTTGATCACCATCGGCGCCTTCGCGTTGTTCCAGTTCGAGTTCTCGCTGCCGGTGCTCGCCGCGGTTCTGGCGGTCATCGGCTATTCGCTGAACGACACCATCGTGGTGTACGACCGCATCCGCGAAAACTTCCGCAAGATGCGCAAGAAGACCGAAGTCGAAATCATCAACCACGCCATCAACCAAACCTTGCCGCGCACCGTGCTGACTTCGGTGACGACATTGATCGTCGTGCTGACGCTGCTGATCTTCGGCGGCGAGGTGATTCGCGGTTTCTCGATCGCGCTGCTGGTCGGCGTGGCTGTCGGCACGTATTCCTCCATCTTCGTCGCAAGCCCGGCGGTGCTCGCGCTCGGCATCACCCGCGAGGACATGATGCCGGTGCAGAAGGAGGGTGCCGATGCCGCGCCGTGACTCATTACCGGGAGCGCGCTCGCGCGGCGCGCGCGGGTGAGCGATGCGCTGCCCGTATTGCGACAACGAAGACACCTCGGTGCTCGACTCGCGCCCGGGCGACGGCGGCGAGTCGGTGCGTCGCCGGCGCGCCTGCCAACGCTGCGACGGACGCTTCACCACCTTTGAGCGAGTCGCGCCGCGCTTGCCGGCGGTGATCAAATCGAGCGGCGCGCGCGAGCGATTCGACGAAGACAAACTGCGCCGCGGCATGATGCGCGCGCTGGAGAAACGACCGATCGACAGCGACGCGGTCGAAGCCGCGATCAGCCGTATGATGCGCGAGTTCGCCCGCGCCGACGCGCGCGAGATCGCCGCTGGCGACATCGGCGAAGCGGTTATGCGCGAGTTGATCTCGCTCGACGAAGTCGCCTATGTGCGCTTCGCCTCGGTGTATCGCCGATTCCAAGACATCGACGCGTTCAGCGACGAAGTCGAGAAGTTCAAGGAATCGCTGCCGAGCCGGCCGAGCGAAGAGCAACGCTCGCTGTTCAACCTCGGCAAGGAAGGCGAGCGAAACGGATGACGGCGTTGCTCGACAACCTGAAGGAATGGGTCGGCGCCGCGCCGGATGAGTCCGCCGCGCCGGTCGAGTCTGTCGCCGACTCCGACGACTCCGATTTATCCGCCACTATATTAACCGCGCGCGGCGACGACGAGCGTTTCATCGCGCGCGCGCTGGCGTTGGCGGCGAACGGCGTCAACACCACCCATCCCAATCCCCGCGTCGGCTGCGTGCTGGTCGCCGACGGCGCGGTGGTCGGCGAGGGCTGGCACCGCTTCGCCGGCGGGCCGCATGCCGAGATCATCGCCCTCAAGCGCGCCGGCCATCGCGCGCGCGGCGCAACCGCCTACATCAGCCTCGAGCCGTGCGCGCATCACGGCCGCACGCCGCCATGCGTCGAGGCGTTGATCAAAGCCGGCATCGCGCGCGCGGTGATCGCGATCGAGGATCCCAATCCGCGCGTCAACGGCGCCGGCAT
>JBPCXC010000062.1:0-2651 GCA_051008875.1 bacterium | reverse complement strand
CTACGGGCTCGCTTCGCTCGCGAAAAAACGCTCCCGGCTCTTTTTGCGCGTATCATCCTGATACGCGCCCTACGGGCTCGCTTCGCTCGCGAAAAAACGCTCCCGGCGTTTTTTTCAGTATAATCCTTCGCGCCTCGCACACCTGTGCCTTCGGTGAACCGAGGCTTTCCAGATCGCATGTCCCAAATCGTCCCCGCCCTTTCCGACGCCGAGACCGAGAACGGCGTGATTAAAACCATCGGCGGGGTCGCCCGCATCTTCTACGACGGCTACTGGATCCGCTACTACCAGCCGCCGGCGGAGACGCTCGCGGCCAAGAAGGAATTGCTCGACGCGTTGACGCGGCGCACGTTCCATCACACCGAGGCTGGCATCAACACACCGAGCGGGCGGCTTGAGGAGGCGCGCGCGGCGTGGGAGGGCGAGGACGATCCGCGGCGCAAGCGGGTCAATGCGGCGATGCTCGCCGGCGCGCTGTTCAATCGCGCCACCGACATCTTCACCGCGATCGTCGATCTCGAGGAGCACGGCGTCGGCGTGGCGCGCACCAACGAGTTGATGGAGCAATGCGCGAGTTGCTTCGCCGAGGCGCTCGAGTTGGGGCTGCAGGTCAAGCACAGCAGCGGCGAGCCGGGCGTGGACGAGTTGTGGGGCGAGCCGGGCAAGGTGTTCACCATGTCGGTCGCGGACTACTACTGCAGCCGCTACCGCAAGGTCGCGCAGGCGATGCGCGAGATCGATCGCATCGGCGAAGTGGTGCGCGCGAGCGTGTGCCGCCAAGTCTGGTTCGACGGCGCCGCCGAACTGGTGGACGCCTTCATCCGCACCGCCAAGCAGGAATGCGAAGTGCTGCGCAGCGACCCCGACTACTTCCGCATCTGGCCGCGATTCGTCGCCGACGGCGAGTTGCTGCTCGAATACCGCGCCGAGATTCCGCCGCGCGCGAGCAGCGACCTGAAACGCCACATCAAACGCGGCACCCATCTGCTCGGCGCCGGCAAAAACCTGATCGGCTGGATTGCCAACGTCCGCGTGCCGATGCCGGCGAGCACGGAGGATTTTTTGCGCAAGTGCGAACGGTATCGAGGCGGGAAGCATTTCGAAACGGCGAAGTGAGTGGGTGACGGTGCGATGACGCGAACGGAAATCGCACGGCTTATTCAAACCACCGCGACGGTTTGAAGATCGTTATTCACGCAGTCATCTCCCTCCGCCGTCATTCCCGCAGTCTGTTGAGCGGGAATCCACACTCGCGTGAGCGAGTGATGCAGACCGGAGGCTGCTTGCTTTTGATGCGGGCGGGAATCGCGCGACTTGCTCACACCACCGCGACGGTTTGAAGATCGCCATCCCTGGACGACTGGATTCCGGCGTCCAAGCCGGAATGACGGCGGTAGGTGGATGGCGGGGAATGACGGCGCGGGGGTGATGACGCGGCTATGACGGCGAGGACAGTGAGCGCGGTGAGCGCCCCCGGCGGACTCGCTGCGTTCGCCCCCCGCCAGACTCGCCACGCTCACGCCGCGCGCTCGCGCGGTCGGGGGCATTGCCCGGTGTGCGGGTTTTGGCGTATTATCGTGAGTGCTTATCGGCGCGCCGACCGAACTCGCGCCCGGCCACTATCATGACCAGTCCATCCACGTTGCGACGCACGCCGCTGTATGCGCTTCATCTGGAGCGCGGCGCCAAGATCGTGCCGTTCGCCGGCTATGAGATGCCGGTGCAGTACGCCGGCGGCATCCTCAAGGAGCATCTGCACACGCGCGCCGCCGCCGGTTTGTTCGATGTCTCGCACATGGGGCAGATTCACATCCGCGACGACGACGGCGGCGATGCGTCGAAGTCGCCGACCGCCGATGAATCGAAGTCGCGAATCGCCGATGCGTTGGAGGGGTTGATGCCGGTGGATGTGCGTGCGTTGGCGGCCGGGCGGCAGAAGTACGGGTTGCTGACCAATGCGCGCGGCGGCATTCTCGATGATTTGATGATCCAGAACTTCGGCGATCGCTTCGTGCTGGTGGTCAACGCGGCGTGCAAGCAACAGGATTTCGAGCACATCCATCGACACTTGCAATCTCGGTCGTTGCGCGCGGAGTTGGACGACGACGCGGCGTTGCTGGCGTTGCAAGGTCCGGCGGCGGGCGCGGCGTTGGCGCGGCTAGGCAACGACCTCGCCGGAATGAAGTTCATGGACGTGCGCGAACTCGAGATCGACGGCATCGCGTGCGTCGCATCGCGCTCCGGCTACACCGGCGAGGACGGCTTCGAGATCTCGGTGGCGGGGAGTCACGCCGAGCGTTTGGCGCGCAAGTTGCTCGCCGACCCGGCGGTCGAGTTGATCGGACTCGGCGCGCGCGATTCGCTGCGCTTGGAGGCCGGGCTGTGCTTGTATGGCCACGACATCACCGCCGAGACCACGCCGGTCGAAGCCGCGTTGAACTGGGCGGTATCAAAGGCGCGGCGCGCCAGCGGCGAGCGCGCCGGCGGCTTCCCGGGCGACGATGTCATCCTGGCGCAGATGCCGCGCGAGGTCGCCCGCGTGCGCGTCGGGCTGATCCCGCAAGGTCGCGGGGGGGGGGGGGGGGGGAATGCGGTGCCCGGCAACGACTCCACCCACCCCAGAAAAACCCACCACAACCGCTTCTCACCCC
>JBPCXC010000061.1:0-16956 GCA_051008875.1 bacterium | reverse complement strand
GTCAGGGATTGTCATGGCGCGTGGAGCCCGGCTGGGGCGCGACGCGAAGCGGCGTCGACCGCCTGTGGACCGAAAGCGCGGCGGAGTTGGCGTCGAACGAGCCCGACGAGTCATTCACCCCGACGATGCGAATGGACAGCGAAGTCGCATACGGCATCGCCTTCGGCGAAGGGATGCTGACGCCATTCACCGGCCTGCGCCTGTCCGACGGCGCCCGCGACTGGCGGCTTGGCGGACGATACAAGTCGATCGCATTGCCGCTGGAGATGAGCGTGGAAGCGTATCGCACCGAACGCGACACCGAAAATGAAACCGGCGCGTTGTTGAAAGCGGGTTTGAGTTGGTGACCAACCTGCGGGATTCCCGCTCGCATCAAAAGCAAGCAAGCCTTCGGCTTGTCTCACTTGCTTGCGCAAGTGCGGATTGCTCGTATCGTCCCTGATACTCGCCCTGCGGGCTCGCTTGCGCTCGCGAAAAATCGCTCCGGGCGATTTTTTCCCGCTTAAAGACTGCGGGAATGACGGCAAAAGAAAAGAGTGGAAAAAACCGCGGCGAGCGGTTTTCGTTGGCGCAGCGTGCCCGCGAGGGCGCGCTCACTTGGCGGGAATGACGGCGAAGGAATGACCTACGCCGCCTTGTCCTCGCCCATCGTGATCACCGGCTCCATTTGGTTGAAGGTTTCGGCGTCCAAGTGGCAGGTGACGAAGTGGCCGTCGCCCATGTCTTTGATCGGCGGGGCTTCGGTCTCGCAGATGGCGCCGATCTTGCGCGGGCATCTGGTTTGGAACGGGCAGCCGGGCGGCGGGTTGACGGCGGACGGCAGCTCGCCGGTCAGCACGATGTGCTTCTTGACGATGGAGGTGTCGGCGATCGGCACCGCCGACAGCAGCGCTTCGGTGTAGGGGTGATACGGCGGCGCGAACACTTCGTCGGTGCTGCCCTGCTCCATGATGTGGCCGAGATACATGACGACGATGCGGTCGGACAGGTAGCGCACCACCGAGAGGTCGTGGCTGATGAACAGCAGCGTGGTCTTGAGGTTGTTCTGGATGTCGGTCAGCAGCCCGGTGACCGCGGCTTGCACCGACACGTCGAGCGCCGAGACCGGCTCGTCGGCGACCACCACCGCCGGGTTGCCGGCGAAGGCGCGGGCGATGCCGATGCGCTGCTTCTGGCCGCCGGAGAGTTGGCGCGGCTTGCGCTCGGCGAAGTCGCGCGGCAACTTGACTAGGTCGAGCAGTTCGAGCACGCGCTCGCGGATCTTGCGCTTGTCGGACTCGACCCCGAACTTGCGAATCACGCGCGCGATCTGGCCGCCGATGGTGTGGCTCGGATTGAGCGTGTCGAACGGGTTCTGGAACACCATCTGCAGCAGCCCGACGGTCTGCGGGCGGCGTTGCTCGACCGGGATGTGCCCCAAGTCCTCGCCGTTCAGCAGCACCTCGCCCTCGGTCGCCTCCTCCAAGCCCATCAGCACCTTGGCGAAGGTGGTCTTGCCGCAGCCGGACTCGCCAACGATGGCGACGGTCTCGGCTTCGCGCGCTTCGAAATCGATGTTCTCGTTTGCCTTGACGTAGCGCACCTTGCTGCCCTTGATCATCGCCAGCAACGACTCGTCGCGCAGTTCGTAGTACTTCTTCATCTTCTTGACTTGCAGCACCACGCGTCCCGCCGGCGTGGACTCGTCGGACAAGCCTTCGGGCTTGTATTCGTCCCAGTTGATGTCGCGGAATCTTCGGCAGCGCACGTCGTGACCGTCCTCGCCGGCGACCTCGTCCATCTCGACGAAGCCGTGGTCGCACACGCCGGCCTCGGCGTGGTCGCAGCGCGGCGCGAAGTTGCAGCCGTCGGGGCGCTCGTGCGGCAGCGGCAGTTGGCCGCGGATCGGAATCAGCGGGCGCTCGCGCTTGTCGGTGCCGGGCAGCGGGATCGACGAGAACAGCCCGCGGGTGTACGGGTGGCGCATGTGGTCGAACACCTCCTTGACCGTGCCGTCCTCGACCACCTCGCCGGAATACATCACCGAGATGCGATCGCAGGTCTCGAGGATCAGGCCGAGGTTGTGCGAGATGTAGATCATCGAGGTGCCGAACTCCTTGGAGATGTTGCGGATCAACTCGACGATGCCGGCCTCGACGGTGACGTCGAGCGCGGTGGTCGGCTCGTCCAGCAGCAGCAGCGCCGGATTGGACAGCAGCGCCATGGCGATGACCACGCGCTGCTGCTGGCCGCCGGAAATTTGGTGCGGGTAACTATCGAAGATGCGCGTCGGGTCGGGCAGGCGCATGTTGTCGAGCATCTTCAGCGCCAGCGCGCGCGCCTCGTCGGGCGGCGCGTTGTCGTGGAACTTCGGCACCTCCATCAACTGCTCGCCGATGCGCATCGACGGATTGAGCGACGCCATCGGCTCCTGATACACCATCGAGATGCGCGAGCCGCGCAACTGGCGCAACTCCTCCTCGCTCATCGCGGTCATGTCGCGTCCCTGGAACAGGATCTCGCCGCTCTTGATGCCGCCGTTCTTGCCCATGTACTGCATGATCGCGAGCGCCACGGTGGACTTGCCGCAGCCGGACTCGCCGACGATGCCGATCGCCTCGCCGGGCTTGACCGTGAGGTTGAAGTCCACCACCGCCGGAATTTCGCCGGCACGGGTGTGATAGGAAATGCACAGGTCGCGGCATTCCAGAATCGGCGCGTTGTCGGGCGCGCTGTTGCCGTTGTTGTTCATGATCGTTTCCTCGCTAGTCGCTTAGTCGCTCAGTCGCGCAACGAGACTTCGCGCAGGCCGTCGGCGAGCAGGTTGAAGCCGAGGATCAGCGACGAGATGGCGATGCACGGGAACAGCGTCATGTGCGGGAACGCCAGCGCCATCTGCCGCGTCTCGTTGACCATGCCGCCCCAGTCCGGGTCGGGCGGCGGCAGCCCGAGGCCGAGGAAGCCGAGCACGCCGATGGTGATGATGACGTAGCCGAGGCGCAGGCAGGCGTCGACGATCAACGGCCCGCGCGCGTTCGGCAGCAACTCGACCAGCATGATGTACCAATGCGATTCGCCGCGCGTCTGCGCCGCGAAGATGTAGTCGCGGGTGCGCAGGTCGAGCACCAGCCCGCGCACGATTCGCATGATGCCCGGCGACGAGGCGAAGGTGATGGCGATGATGATGTTGATGCCGGAGGCGCCGATGACGGCGATGATGATGATGTACAAAACCAGCACCGGGAACGACAGGATGATGTCGGAGATGCGCGACAGCACGTCATCCACCCAGCCGCCGCGATAGCCCGCCGCCAGCCCCATCAGGATGCCGACGGTGTACGCCGCGACGGTCGCCAGCGGCGCGTAGAACAGCACCGTGCGCGTGCCCCAGATCAGCCGCGAGAGGATGTCGCGGCCGAGGTGGTCGGCGCCGAGCCAGAAGGTGTGGGTGCCTTGATTCGCCTCGGCGAGGATGCGCGCCAGCGGCGACAACTCGACCGACAGCGGCAGCGGCACCACCGCGCCGGGCTTGGCGAACGGCGCGATCGGCATGTTCGGATCGACCGGCGCGATGATCGGCGCGAGCACCGCGACCAGCACCCAGAACGCGATGATCACCGCGCCGCACAGGCCGATCCAACTCTCGCGCAGCAGCGCGATCGAGGCGAGCACGCGCCACACGCCCTTGGCGAACGCCAACGGCCAGGGAATCGATTCGGCGTGCGCCGGGGCATTCATCGGGGTATTCATTTAAGAGAAGCGGATGCGCGGGTTCAACAGCGTGTAGCCGATGTCGGCGAGCATCTGCGTGGTCACCGCGACCGCCACCGCGATCATCGCGCACGCCTCGAGCAGCGCGATGTCGTTGTTCAGCGAAGCCTCCAGCAGCAGCGCGCCGAAGCCTTTGTACGCGAAGTAGAACTCGACCACGATGACGCCCGACAGCAGCCAGTTGATCTGCAGCATGATCACGGTGAACGGCGCGATCAGCGCGTTGCGCAGCGCGTGGCCGAGGATCACCTTCTTGTACGGCAGACCCTTGAGCACCGCGGTGCGGATGTATTGCGAGGTCATCACCTCGGCCATCGAGGCGCGGGTCATGCGCGCGACATAGCCGAAGTCGTACACCACCAGCACCATCACCGGCAGGATCAACTGCACCCAGTCGAAGCCGTCCGACATGCTCGACGTGCCCGGCAGCCATTGCAGGCCGAAGACGAAGATGGCGGCGAAGAACACCGCGCTGGCGAACTCCGGCACCGAGGTGGTGAGGATGCCGACCACCGACAGCGAGCGGTCGAGTTTGGAGCCTTCGCGCATGCCCGACAGCACGCCGAAGGCGAGCGAGATCGGGATCATGATGGCGAACGTCCAGAAGCCGAGGATCGCAGTGTTCCACAGCCGCGGCAAGAGAATCTCGGAGACCGGCGCCTTGAAGCGGATCGAGGTGCCGAGGTCGCCGGTGACGAAGCCGCCGAGCCATCTGCCGTAGCGCGTGTAGATCGGGTCGTTGTAGCCATGCTCCTCGCGCCACAACTCCTTCTGGTGATCGGAGGCGAACTGACCCAAAACGCGCGTCGCCGGGTCGCCGGCGAACTCGGTGTTGAGCAGCCCGAAGAGGATGATCGACACCACCAGCATAGTGAAGATCATGAAGCCGACGCGCTTTAGGATTAATACCAGCATGGGTTCGGTGGCTCAGCCGACGCGTAAACTTAAGTGTAATTAAGTGTTGACGCGACGCGCGAGCGAAAAATAGGGAACGGTAAATCGAATGACCGCAAAAAACCGCGCCGACATCGCTTAGGAAAAAGCAACACCGGCGCGGTCGATCGTCAGCCTTTCACGCCGACATCGTGGAAGCGGTAAAACAAAGTCGGATGCATTTCTACATTTTCCACCTTATCCGCAACCGCAGTGAATACCGAACGGAAGAACGGCTGCACCAACACGGCTTCGTCTTGCAGAATCTGCTCGACTTTCTCCATCTTTTTGCGGCGCGCATCAACATCCAACAACGCCTCGGCTTCGTCCAACGCCTTGTCGAACTCGGGATTATTCATCCCGCTTTCGTTCCACGGCACGCCGGCGCGATACGCCAGCGACAGCACGATCGTGCCGAGCGGACGGTGCGTCCACGAGGTCAGCGAGAACGGCGCCTTGTCCCACTCGTCCCAGTACTTCGCCGACGGCATCACATTGATAGTGATGTCAATGCCCGCTTTGGCGGCATCTTCTTTCAATACGGCGATTGAATCTTGCTCCCATGTACCCTGCGTGTTACCGACATTGCAGGTAAGTTTGAGAGGATTGTCGGGACCGTAGCCAGCCGCTTTCAGCAACTTCTTCGCCTCTTTGATGTTCTGCTTGAACTGCTTGAGTTTGAAGTACTCGGGATGCGTCTTGGCTACATGGTGATGCTCGGCGACGATGCCAAGTCCTTGATGCGCGATTTTCAATTGCTGCTTTGCGTTGCAAGAAAGCTGCACCGCACGGCGCACGCGCTTGTCGTTGAACGGCTCGTTGTTGACGTTCATGCGAATAACGCCAGTTTGGTGGGTTGGAACTTCTTTCAACTGAATGCCAGAAATTTGTTTGGCGGCAGAAACCGTATCCAGCCCCAACACGTACATCATGTCAATTTGACCCGATGCAATTGCCGACAAATACGCGCCGGCGTCTTGACCTAAATCAACGATGCGGATCTCGTCGAGATTGGCGTCGCCGTTCCAGTTGACCCCGGCGCGCTTCTTCAGCACCGCCCGCTCGCCGACCTTGAACTCGGTCAGCGTGTACGGACCGGTGCCGACCGGATTCTTGCTGAGGTCTTTGCCCTCTTCCTCGAAGTCACGGTGGACGATCGCCGTTGGATAGTCATACAGATTCTCAGGCACAGCGAGTGCGGCTTTTGACAAATTAAGACGCACCGTATGTGAATCGACTTTTTCGACCGCGCCCGGCGTCATCTCTTTGATCGGGTTACCTTTGGCATCTTTTTTGTCAGTCTCACGCAGCATTGCCGGGAACCGACCAACATTCGATGAACCAGTTGCGGGATCAAGCCAGCGGGTGAAGTTGAACACCACATCATCGGCGTTGAAATCAAGACCGTTCGACCACTCGACGCCCTTTTGCAGATGGAACGTCCAAGTCTTCAGGTCATTCGATGCTTCCCATGACTTCGCCAGATACGGACGCGTGACATTGTCCGGCCCCCAGTAGGTCAGGTATTCGCAGAGGTGACGCGAGATGACCGATTTCTCAACCCAGTCATAGACCGCTGGATCGGCAATCTCTGGAATCTGCATGCCGAAGCGCAGCACGCCGCCTTTGGCATGCGCCTTGCGCATCATCGGCGGCAGAATTTCTTCGCCGACGATCGACGACGCCATGCCGTAGGCGAGCGGCGCGCCGACGCCGAGCAGCGCAGCGGTGCGGATGAACTCGCGACGCGAGCATCGCCCCTCGGCGAGCGCGTCCTTCATCTCTTCCACGCCCGGATGATGCGTGTTCGGATCGCGCATCAGGTGTTTATTAAGGTACTTGGGTATCAACATCGGTTTTCCTCCGTCAAAGCAGTTGGTGATTCAGTTGGTTGAATGAAAATATCCAGTGGATTTATCCGCCTAGGCAACGCGATCAATCGCACGCGATCGCATAAAGCGACACAGCGCAAAAAGCACGAAACAGCACACCGGCGAGCATCCTGCAATAAGCAGTTTTCCACATCGTTGCGGCGAGTGTAGCACGCCGAATCGGCATGGTCTAGCAAAAAAACCATGCTGAAAACGACATCCGCGGAATAATCCCGCCCAGATCGGCGCCGAATCGGCGCAAACCCGCCAACGACGCGGGAATCGAGGCGCGGTGGCGGTGGCGGTGACGCGCTCGCTCATCTCCGCCGTCATTCCCGCAAGGATGCGGGGAATCCAGTCGCCACGGATGGCAATTTGAACTCTGGCGGGGTGGCGTGAGCAAGCCGGCGATTCCCGCTCACACCAAAAGCAAGCAAGCCTTCGGCTTGCCTCACTCGCGTTCGCGAGTGTGGATTCCCGCTTAAAGAATGCGGGAATGACGGAAGGGGAGGATTTTTGCGAGAATCGGGGCGCGGCGGCGGACGGCGCCGGATTGCCGCCGATTCAGACGCGATTCAGCGCGCCGCGGCGTCCGGCTGCCGTCGCCAGACCAGCGGGAACGCGGGGTCGTCCATCGCTTCGCCCGGCTTCAGGCGCAACTCCGGGAACGGCGGCGAAGTCGTCCACGGGCGTTGCGCGAATCTCGCGTCGTCGCCCAGCCATCGGGTCGAGAAGCCACGCCGGCGCGACTTCATCGCGCGCGTCGCCGGCGCGCCGTGCACGCTGCGCATGTGGAACACCAGGCAGTCGCCGCGACGCAGGCGCCACGACAAAATTCGGGGTTGGTCGCTGCCGTTGGCGATGGCGGCGTCGATGTCGGGGACGCTTTGGAATCCGTCGTCGTCGTCGCTATTTTCCGCGCGGTAATCTTGATGGTCGCGGAACAGTCGCGGGTAATACAACGCGCCGTTTCGATGCGAACCGGCGACGAACTGCGGGCAAACATCTTGCGGCACTTCGTCCAACGGCAGCCAAATCGAACCCAACTGCGCGCCGCTCAAGCCGTAATACGGCAAGTCGTGATGCCACGGCGTTTTCTCGCGCGTGCCGGGCTCCTTAATTAAGACATGCTCGTGATAAATCCGCACCGCGTTCGAGCGCAAAATGCGCGCGGCGATTTCGCCCGCCGGCGAATGCAAAATGAAGTCGCGGTATTGCGCGATTCGTTGCCAGTTGCAATAGTCGTCGTAAAAACCGCCGGGCGCGTCGGCGTCGGTGTAGCGCGTGTGATACGGTCCCGGATCGGCGAAGTTGGCTTCGACGCCGGCGGCGAGTTGGTCCAACCAATGCTGATCAAAAACGCCGCGCAAGCAAACCACGCCGTCGCGCCAGAACCGCGCGATGATTTCGTCGTTGATGTTCGCGTCGTTCATGTTGCTACGTTAAGTTCGGCGTCGGCGTTGGCGCGTCCCCAAAACAACTCGCGCACGGCTTCGGAGTTTTGCGCGTAGGGCGTTTCGCTGTAGCACAAAATCGGCGTCAGTCGCGGCTGCGCGCCGCGCACGCGGGTGACGCGGTGGATGGTTTGGCGACCGCCGAAGATCAGCAACGCGCCTTCGGTGAACGGCAGCACTTCGACGTTCGCGTCGTCGTCGCCATCGAGCAACTTGGCGATGACGGCGCGCTCGTCGTCGCGTCCGCGCAGGTGCGGCACATATTCAAACGCGCCGCCGCGTTGCGCGGTTTGCAGCATTAAGATTACGCTGAACTCGGACTCGTCGAAGTGCCAGCCATGCGCGCCGCCGTCGACGAACACATTGATCGAGCACGCGCCGAAAACGTCGGCGAAGCGATGCAGCGCGGGCTTGCCCAAAACGTATGCGATGAAATTTTTCAACGGGTCCCACAAATACAACTGCCGCAACTTCGCGTCGGCGGCGATCAAGTCATACGCGACCGAGCCGACGCGAGTGTGTTCGCGTCGCCGCGCGACTTCGTGCGTCGCCGAAGTCGCGCCGTCGTCGGCTTGCGCATCGTCGTCGGTCAAATAGACATTGTGCGTGTTGTCGCAAAAGTAAGCGTGCGGCAGCAAACCACTCGCTTCGTCGGCAATCGTTTTACGCGCCGCGGGTTGCAAAAAATTCGGCAAGATGCAGAGTCCGGCATCTTGATATTCGCGCCGACATTGTTGCGCGAATGCGCGCGCCGGTGCGGTGCTCAGGTCGGCGATCGGATAACGCGACAGATCGACCATCGCGGCGATGTCGATGGCGGTGGCGGGAGTGGCGTCAGCGCGCGCGTCGTCGCGTTCGTCGTCGTCGGTCGCGGCAGTGCGCGGATCAGGCATCGGGTTGCGCCGGGCGCGGGTTAGTCGTGCGCGTGGCCGATCGGGCCTTCGGTGAACAGGGTCTCCTTCAGTTCGCGATCGAGCGCCGGGTCGCGGCGGCGAATCCATTCCAGCACCATCGCCGCGTGCTCCTTCTCCTCGTCGCGGTTGTGCGCGAGGATGCGCTTCAACTCCGGGTCGTTGCACGCATCAACGCGCTGGTTATACCAGTCCACCGCCTCCAACTCCTCCATCAAGGAGGTGATCGCGCGATGCATGTCGAGCGTGTCGTCGGTCAGTTTGTCGAACGGTTCGTGGTAGCCCTCATTCGCCATAATCTTGCTTGGTGTCGGTGTCGCTTGCACTTTTTCCGATGGGCGTCGTTGGGCTGCGTCGGTCGCTCGGTTACGTATTGGCATACGCGCCCTTGCTCTCTCCTTGCCCGCCTAGCCCAGCGAAAAAATTGCTGCGCTTAGTTAATGGTGGTTCGGATTCGGATTCGGTTGTTTCGATTTCGGTTTCGGTTGAGTCGTCATTACGCCACGGCCTTTCCCGCGCCTTTGCGTTTGGACGCGCGCGGCGTTTTTGGTTCGGTTTTTGGCGCTGATTTTTTCGCCGCGCCGGTCTCGCCCGCGCTCTCGGTGGCGAACGCCAGTGCGCCGTCGCGCAGCGTGATTTGGATCCGTCCGCCTTTGGACAGCCCGCCGAACAGCAACTCGTCCGCCAGCGGGCGCTTGATCTCCTGCTGGATCACGCGCTGCATCGGTCGCGCGCCCATCGCCGCGTCGTAGCCTTTGTCCGCCAGCCATCGCACCGCCGCGTCGTCGATCTCGATGCTGACCTGCTTGTCGGCGAGTTGCTGCTCCAACTCGTAGATGAACTTGCGCACCACATGCAAGATGGTGTCGGCGTCCAAGCCGTTGAAGCGGATGATCGCGTCGAGGCGATTGCGGAACTCCGGCGAGAACGCCTTGCGCACCGCCTCGGTGTCGTCGAGGCTGTGGTCTTGCGCAACGAAGCCGATGCTCTCGCGCGCCGCCTGCGCCGCGCCGGCGTTGGTGGTCATCACCAGGATGACGTTGCGGAAGTCCGACTTGCGGCCGTTGTTGTCGGTCAAACTGCCGTAGTCCATCACCTGCAGCAGGATGTTGAACACATCGGGATGCGCCTTCTCGATCTCGTCGAACAGCAGCACCGCGTGCGGGTGCTGGTTGATCGCGTCGGTCAGCAGCCCGCCCTGGTCGAAGCCGACATAGCCCGGCGGCGCGCCGATCAAGCGCGACACGGTGTGGCGCTCCATGTACTCCGACATGTCGAAGCGGATGAACTCGATGCCGAGGGTGTTGGCGAGTTGCTTGGTGACCTCGGTCTTGCCGACGCCGGTCGGGCCGGAGAACAGCAGCGACGCGATCGGCTTGTCGGCATGCCTAAGCCCGGCGCGCGCCATCTTGATCGACGACGCCAGCGCGGTGATCGCCGCGTCCTGCCCGAACACCAGCATCTTCAAGTCGCGCTCCAAGCGTTTGAGCGCGCGCGTGTCGGAAGCCGAGACATGCTTGGGCGGAATCCGCGCGATGTCGGCGATCATGCTTTCGATCTCCTTCACGCCGACGGTGCGGCGACGCTTGCGCGCGCTGCCGTTCGGTGACGCCGGCGTCTCGAGTCGCGTCTTCGCGCCGGCTTCGTCGATCACGTCGATCGCGGTGTCGGGCAGTTGGCGATCGCTTAGGTAGCGCGCCGACAACTCGACCGCGGTGCGCAACGCCGGCTGGGTGTATTTGACTTGATGATAATCCTCGAAGCGCGACTTCAGTCCGCGCAGAATCTCGACCGCCTCTTCGATCGACGGCTCGGCGACGTCGATCTTTTGGAATCGCCGCGACAGCGCGCGGTCTTTCTCGAAGATGCCGCGGTGTTCGCGGTAGGTGGTCGAGCCGATGCACTTGATCTCGCCCGAGGCGAGCATCGGCTTAAGCAGGTTGGAGGCGTCGAGCGTGCCGCCGGAGACCGCGCCGGCGCCGATGATGGTGTGGATCTCGTCGATGAACAGGATCGCGCCGGGCTGCTTGTGCAACTCCGCCAGCACCGCCTTCAGGCGCTGCTCGAAGTCGCCGCGGTATTTCGCGCCGGCCAGCAGTACGCCGATGTCGAGCGCGTAAATAGTGCACTCGGCGAGCGCCTCGGGCACTTCGCGGCGCACGATGCGGCGCGCCAGACCTTCCGCCAGCGCGGTCTTGCCGACGCCGGCCTCGCCGACGAACAGCGGGTTGTTCTTGCGCCGCCGACACAAAATCTGCACCGCGCGGCGCAACTCGCTGTCGCGCCCGATCAGCGGGTCGATGCGCCCGGCCTCGGCAAGTTGGTTGAGGTTAATAGTGTAATGCGCGAGCGCGCTGTCGCCGTCGTTGGCGTCGCCATCGCCGTCGGCGTCGGCCTCCAAGTCCTCGCCCGGCGCCGGCAGCCGCGCGCCACCAGGCATCTTGGCGATGCCGTGGGCGATGTAGTTGACCACGTCGAATCTACTGATCTCCTGCTGGCTTAAGAAGTACACCGCATGCGACTCCTTCTCGCTGAACACCGCCACCAGCACGTTGGCGCCGCGCACCTCTTTCTTGCCGGAACTTTGCACATGCAAAATCGCGCGCTGCAGCACGCGCTGGAACCCGAGTCCGGGCTGCGGGTCGTGCTCGCTGCCTTCGACCAGCAATGGAATCTCGTTGCGCAAATACTCGGCGAGGCTGCGCTTGAGCGCGGCGATGTCGCCGCCGCACGAGACCAGCGCGCGGCGGGTCTCGCGGTCGTCGAGCAACGCGAACAGCAGATGCTCGACGGTGATGATCTCGTGGCGCTCCTTGCGCGCCAGCGTGAAGGCGTTGCCGAGCGTGAGTTCGAGTTCTTCCGACAGCATCGCTATTCGCGCTCCATCGTGCATTGCAGCGGATGCTGGCTCTGCTTGGCGCATTCCATCGTCACCCGCACCTTGGTCTCGGCGATCTCGCGCGGGAACACGCCGCACACGCCGACGCCCTTGGTGTGGATGTGCAGCATGATCTGCTCGGCTTGATCCTGCGCCAGTCCGAAGAATCTCATCAGCAGCGTGACCACGAACTCCATCGGCGTGTAGTCGTCGTTCAGCAGCAGCACTTTGTACAGCGGCGGCGACTGAATCCGCGGCTTGGCGCGCTCGGCGATCGCGCCGTCGCCATGACGCGGAACTTCATCGCGCGGAACGTCGGCGCGCGGAGTATTGCGATGCGTCTCGGCCATGGCGAACGGGAAACGCGATTGCGTCGGCGTCGTAACTAAGCGCCGCCGCCGCAGCCGCCGCATGCGCCGCTGCCGCCGACCGCTTGGAAGACGTTGTTGAACACGAACGAGGCGTTGACGCCGTCGTCCACATAGTCGATCTCGGCGCCATGCAGGAAACTCAGCGCGACCGGATCGACCACCAACTTGAAGTCGTCGTCGCCGTTCATCACGCAGTCCTTCTCCTCGGCGCGCTCGGCGAAGGTCATGCCGTAGTTCATGCCGCCGCAGCCGCCGCCGGAGACGTAGATGCGCACCGCCTGCGCCTCGCCGTCGGTGTCGCGCACCAGACCGGCGATGCGCTGCCGCGCGCCGGCGGTGACCACCAAGTCGGCGTCAGTCAAACTTAAGTTGTACTCTCGGTTGGATTCGCTCGCTTGCGCGGCGCCCGTTTGCATAGTCATCGGCCAGCCCTCGTGTCGGGTTTTCGGTGGTTCAGTCTAGCACAAATGTGGCGGCGGCGCGGGCGGTATTCAAGCCGCTCAGCGCGTCGGCGTCGGCGTCAGCGCGCCGCGGCGGCGAACAGGCGGAAGAAGTTCTCGGTGGTGGCGGCGGCGATGCGCTCGAGTTGGTCGCCGCGCAAGTCGGCCACGCACTGCGCGGTGTGGCGCACGAAACCCGGCTCGTTGGTCTTGCCGCGATGCGGCGTCGGCGCGAGATACGGGCAGTCGGTCTCGACCAGCATGCGCGCCAGCGGCACGCGCCGCGCGACTTCCTTGATCGCGTCGGCGTTGTTGAAGGTGACGATGCCGGAGAACGAGATGTAGAAGCCGATCGCGAGCGCGCGCTCGGCCACCGCCCAGTCCTCGGCGAAGCAATGCATCACCCCGCCGGCTTCCGCGGCGCCGAGGCGCTCGAGCATGTCCATGGTGTCGTCCGCCGCCGCGCGGGTGTGGATGATCAGCGGCTTGCGCGTCGCCTTGGCCGCAGCGATGTGATTCTCGAAGCGCCGCCGCTGCCACGCCGGCGCGCCTTCGGTGCGGAAGTAGTCCAGCCCGGTCTCGCCGATCGCGATCACATTCGGGTCGGCCGCCAACTCGATCAACTCGTCCGCGCTCGGCTCGCGGCAGTCGGTCGCGTTCGGATGCACGCCGACCGAAGCGTAGATGCGCGGATGCGAATCGGAATGCGCCGCGCTAAGTTGCGCGATGCGCGGGAAGTCCTCGAGATTGACCGCCACGCACAACAGATACGCGACCTCGTTGTCCGCCGCGCGCGCCAGCACCGCCGGCAACTCCGCGCGCAGCGGATCGAAATCAATGTGGCAATGGGAGTCGACCAGTTGCATGGCGAGCGTGTTTTTAATCAGCAACGATTCGACCAGCGAAAGTTTAGCAAGCGAAGATTCGGCAAGTGAAAGTTCAGCAAGTAAAGATTCAACAAACGAAGTTGGGCAAGCGCGACGCGCGGTCGAATCAAGTTCGCAACAAACGTTGCAAACTCAGCGTCAACTCTTCGGCGGCGAGTTGCGCGTTCAGCGGTTCGCGCGCGATGCGGCGGTAGTAGCCGATTTTATCATACAGCGCGAACAGATACTCGACCGGCAGTCGCGCGCAGTCAAGTTGGATTTCGCGCTGCCACCATAGCGACGGCGGCGCGCCGGCGCAGCGCGCGCGGATCAAGTCGCAGCCGAAGCGATGCAGCCAGTCAATCCATTGCGCGAAATCATGCCGCGCGAACTTCGCCGCCAACTCGAGCGCGTCGGTCTTGCCGGCGGCGAGCGCGCCGATGCCGCGCAGGAATTGGCGCTGCGATTCCAAGAACCCGTCCTGATGCATCTGCAGCGCATCGAGCGGCGCGCCATGCGCCAGCGCGAGCGCGAGTTCGACTTGCGCCGGCGGCATTCGCGCGCGCAGCCATTCGTCGGCGTCGGCGCGCGACGGCGGCGCGATCGCGATCTGCATGCAGCGGCTGCGCACGGTCGCCGGCAGATAGCCGGGCAGCGCGCTGACCAAGATCAAGAACGAATCCGCCGGCGGCTCCTCCAACAACTTGAGCAAGGCGTTCGCCGCGTTCGCGTTCATCCGATCCGCCGGCATGATCAACGCGACTTTGCGCGGCGCGCTGTGCGCGTGGACCGCGAAGCGCTCGATCAACAAACGCACTTGATCGACCGGAATCACCTTGCCCGGATTGGCGCGCTTGTCGCGCGCGGCGACATCTTGGTAGCGATTGCAATACTGCGCCGCCAACGCGATGCGCCCGTCGCGCCATTCCAACTCGGTGGTCAGTAGATGGAAGTCGGGATGCGTGCCGGCGACGAACAGCGCGCAGTTGCGGCATCGCCCGCATGCGCGCTGCGCGCTCGGCTCGGCGCACAGCAACAGTTGCCCAAGCGCGATCGCGAACTCGCGCTTGGCGACGCCCGACGCGCCGGTGATGAGCAAGCCGTGATGCAACGCATCCAGCCCGCCGGCGACGCGTTGCCACGCCGGCAGAGTCCATGGCAACGCAGCGATGTCGTTGTTGGTGGCGTCGGTGGCGTTGTCGTTCATCGCGTCGCTTCTCGCTCGCGCCAGAAAGTTTCCAGCGTCTTCGTCAAGTCGTCGCGCACGCGAGCGATGGGGTGATTCGAATCGATCACTTTGATGCGCGCGATGCGTTCGGCGCGCGTCAAGTACGCGTCGCGCACTGCTTGGCGGAATTCGATTTTCTCGCGCTCGAAACGATCCGGATCGGGCGCGACGCCGCGTTGGTCGGCGCGCGCCAAGCCGACTTCCGCCGGCAGATCGAACAACACGGTCAAGTCCGGCTGCAAGCCGCGTTGCACCCAGCGCTCCAATGCCGCGATGTCGGCGTCGGCGATGCCGCGTCCGCCGCCTTGGTAGGCGTAGGTCGAGTCGATGAAGCGGTCACACAATACGCATCGGCCATCGTCGAGCGCGGGAATGATGAGTTCATCCAAATGCTGCGCGCGCGCAGCGAAGATCATTATCAACTCGGCGCGAGCCGAGATCGGCGTATCGTGGTCGAGGATGATGTCGCGCAGCAACTCGCCCACCGCCGTGCCGCCGGGCTCGCGGGTTTTCACCACGTTCGTACTGCGTTCGCCGAGCCAGTCGGCGATGAAGTCAACGTGCGTACTCTTCCCCGCGCCGTCCACGCCTTCGACGGTGATGAACGCGCCGCGCGATTTCATTTCGTCTTGCGCGCGCGGGCGTATTGCCGCACCGCTTTGTTGTGCTGCGCCAGCGTCTCGGAGAAATGATGCCGTCCGTCCTCGGAGGCGACGAAGTAATACGCCGACGTGCGCCGCGGGCGCATCGCCGCATCGAGCGCGGCTTCGCTCGGCAAACTAATCGGCGTCGGCGGCAACCCTTTGCGGCGATAGGTGTTGTACGGTCCGTCGATCTTCAGGTGATCGCGGCTGAGCCGACCGCGCAGTTGGTCGCCGAGTCCGTAGATCACCGTCGGGTCGGCTTGCAGTCGCATGCCTTTTTTCAGGCGGTTGTGGAACACGCCGGCGATCTCCGGCATCTCTTCGACGACATAGGATTCCTTGGTGATGATCGACGCCAGAATCAGTCCTTGGTCGCGGTCGGCGAGCGCGTCGGCGCGGTCGCGGTTGCGCCAGGCGAAGTCCAAATTCTTCTCCATCAAACGATACGCCTCGCGATAGACCGACAAATCGTCGTCGCCGGCGGTGTAGTAGTACGTGTCGGGGAAGAACCGCCCTTCGGGATGCTGACCGGGATGTCCGAGCGCGGTCATCAACTCGGCGTCGCTCAAGTGCGCGGCGGTCTGCTTGAGTTTCGGCGCGCGGCGCAGATGCCGACGCATCTGGCGGAAAGTCCAGCCTTCGATGATGGTCACCTTGATGCCGATCTGCCCTTTGCCTTCGACGATGCGGCGCAGCAACTCGCGCAGCGAGATGCCGTCGGGCAGGCGGTATTCGCCGGCGCGGATGCGTTGCGCGCGGTCGCCGCGGGCGGCGAGCAGTTTCAGCGACGCGGTCTCGGCGATGACGCCGCGGCTTCGCAGTCGCGCCGCGACTTCGCCCAATGAATCGCCGGGCGAAATCAACAGGGTTTGCTCGCCGAACGCGAGCGGGCGATGGATCGACAGCAGGAAATAGCCGACGACGACCAGCAGCGCGAGCGCGCCGCACAACGACAACGCCGCCAACGCCGACAGCGGTCTCGACTTCGGCCAACGCGGATTGCGCAACGCTCGCTTCATGCGATCAAGCCGGTCGCGCAAGCGTTGCGCCAGTTGATCGAACCGACTGCGCGGCGCCGGCGCGGCGCGCGCTTGCGCTGGGTCGTCGTGCACCATGCGTCGCGGCGCGCTAGACGGCGCTGAACACCAGCGTGCCGTTGGTTCCTCCGAAGCCGAACGAGTTGGACAGCGCGACCTGGATCGCGGCGTCGCGCGCTTGGTTCGGCACGAAGTCCAAGTCGCATTCGGGATCCGGATCGGTCAGGTTGATGGTCGGCGGAATCGCTTGATGATGCAGCGACATCGCCGTCATCACCGCCTCGACGCCGCCGGCGGCGCCGAGCAAGTGGCCGATCATCGACTTGTTCGAACTGATCGCCAGCGCGCCGGCGTGGTCGCCGAAGGCGCGCTTGATCGCGCGCGTCTCGGCGATGTCGCCCTGCGGCGTGGAGGTGCCGTGCGCGTTGACATAGCCGACTTCGACGGGATTGACGCCGGCGTTGTTCAGCGCGCTCGCCATGCATCGCGCGGCGCCTTCGCCGGCGGGCGACGGGGTGGTCATGTGCTAGGCGTCGCCGCTCATGCCGAAGCCCGACAACTGGACGTAGATGC
>JBPCXC010000060.1:0-5825 GCA_051008875.1 bacterium | reverse complement strand
GGTTCGAATCCTGCACGCCCCACCATTCATCCGCTCATCGCGCGGTCGCGATCAGCCGCTCCTTGTCGATCTTGCGCAGCCGCCTGATCTGCCGCTCGCGGCGGCTGGCGGCGGCGCGGTCGGGGTGGCGCTCGTGATACGCCAACGCCACCGGCCGCCGACCGCGGGTGTAGCGCGCGCCGGCGGCGCCTTCGTTGTGCTCGGCCACGCGCCGCGTGAGGTCGGTGGTGATGCCGGCGTACAGCGAGCCGTCGGCGCAGCGCAAAAGATAAACGAACCAGTCGGTCACGGTGATGCGCTCAGTCGGTCATGGGTCGGTCGCGGCGGCGTTTCAAAACGATCGCGCGCTACAAAATGATCGCGGCGAACTGCCGCCGCGCAGGCAAGATGATTCCACGCCGGCGCCGTTGCCGCAAGGCGTCGCGTCCGCCGCCATCGCCATCGCGCGCGGCTGGTTTGGATGCGTTGGCTACCCAACCGACTTGTGCTAGAGTCGCGCTTCGTTGTAATCGTTGCGAACCCTTCCAACTCTTCGCCGGGCGCGTAATCGCCACGTCGGCGTTTTGTTTTTGTCTCCATCGTCGCCATCGCTATCACTGTTGATGCTGCTGTGCGCGCTGGCGTGGCCGCGCGCCGATGCCGCCGACGGCTTGCCGACCAATGTCTGCCACCGGCTATGCGGTGCGGCGGCGACCGAGATCTGGGACGGATTCCAGCGCGGCCATGGCCTCGACTTGACCGCGTTGCCGCAAGTGTTCGCCGGCGTCTGCCACGTCCTCGGCGACAGCATCGACCCCGACCGCCAGCACCATGTCGGCTTCCTTCTTGACCGTAAAGACGCGGACCGCGCCGACGCGCCCGAACTGCGCTTGCGATTCAGTTTCTTCACGCCGGCGCAACCGTATGACCGCTTCGACGCGGCGCAGGCAGGCGCGCATTTCGGCGCGCCTGCGTTGCCGTTGTCGGCGCACGCAAGTTACGCCTATGCCGAAGCCGATAGCGTACGCTTCTTGGCGCGATACTGGCTTCGCCGCGACCGCGTCCGCGACCGCGTGTTGATGGTCAGTTACTTCGGCGCGCGCATCACCATCTTGTGCGCCGCCGACCAAAACCGCGCGGAGTAAATCAAACCCGAGCGATTAAACCCAAGCACTCGCGCGCATCGCCAACTCGCCGCGCGCATTCGCCGCCCACAACTCCATCCGCCGCCCGCGCCGCTTGAGCGCGATCGTGAACGGCTGCTCCGCCAGCAGCGGACTGACCGCGCGGAACTCGAATCCGCAAAGCGCTTCGCCGCATTGCGCGCGCGCCAAGTCGGCGAGCAAAGTCGCGGTCAGCGGACCGTGCACCAGCAGTCCGGGCAGGCCTTCGACTTCGCGGCAATAATCGAGGTCGTAGTGAATCCGATGGCTGTTGAAGGTCAGCGCGGAGTAGCGGAACAGCATCGTCGCGCCGGCGGTGATGCGCGCGCGCGCATCGGCGGCGGTCGGCGCCATCGGCGGCGGCGCATCGGCGGCGGCGCGCTGGCGATAGAAAATGTCGTGCTCCTCGGTCATCTTCAAGGTGGTGCGCTCGAACAACTCGTGGCGCACGGTGACAAAGCACAATTCGCCGCTGCGCCCGCGCTTGCGCTCGACCGCGGCGATGGTGGAGCGGCGGCGAATGGTCGCGCCGATCGTCAACGGCTCGATGAACGCCAGCCGCCCGCCGGCCCACATCCGCCGCGGCAACGCCACCGGCGGCAGAAACTCGCCGCGCGCGCGATGCCCGTCCGCGCCTAGTTGCGACAACGGCGCGGCTTCGAGAAAAAACAACCAATGCCAAGTCGGCGGCAACGGCTCGCCCGGCTGCGGCTCGGACGCATCGTCCGGCGCGAATGAATCGAGAGTCGCACGCAAAAACGCAACCGGCTGCGCACGAATCACATCGGTGGTCGTACGCTCCTTGCCAACCCAACAGCGCAAAGTTTCGATGTCGAGCGTGTCGTGCGCGGTCATCGCATGTCGTTCTTATGATGCGGCGCAACGCCGATTGAAACCGCACGATGCGAGAATCGCCTGCGCACGACGCGCATCGTTGCGATTCCGAACACGGCGTATAGACTCATGCTTGCGCGCGCTCGGCTTCAGCGAACTCGTGGCGAATCGCCGCGTTGTGCGCGCCGACGTGCGGCACTTCGGGGATTTCGCGGCCGCGATCATCGGCGGGCGCATCATTGGAATGCGCGATCGGCGGCGCCGGCAGTTCGATCACCGCGCCCGACGACGCGCGCGCGGCGGTTCGGCGCAGCGCCGGGTGCGCGCTCAAGTCGGCGACGCTGTTGAGCGCGCCGTAGGCGATGTCGGCGCGCCGCAGCCGCGCGATGAAGTCAGCCCGATGCAACGCGCCGACCACCTCGTTGATGATCGCATCCAACGCGACGCGGTTTGCGACGCGCGCGTTGTTGCTGTTGAACGCGTACTGCGAGGCGGCGTCGGCGCGTTGCAGCACATGCGCGCAAAACCGCTGCCATTCGCGTTCGTTTTGAATCGCGATCAACACGGTCTCGCCGTCGGCGCAACGATAGCCGCCATAAGGCGCGATCGATGGGTGGTGCAGTCTGGCGCGCGGCGGCGCGCGGCCGGCGCAGTCGTGGTGCAGCAACGGCACGCACATCCACTCGGCGGCGACCGCGAACAGCGACATTTCGACGCCGCCGCCGCGCCCATTGACGGCGCGCCGCAGCAAGGCTTCGAGGATGCCGGCGTGGGCGGCCATGCCGGCGCCGATGTCGCAGATCGAGACGCCGATGCGGCCGACTTGATCGGCGCCGCCGGAGACGCCGATCAAGCCGCTTTCGCCTTGCACCAGGAAGTCGTACGCCTTCATCGCTTCGCCTGCGTCGTCGTCGCCGTAGCCGGAGATGTCGCAGGTGATCAGCCGCGGATGGCGCGCGCGCAGTTGCGCGCTGTCGAAGCCGGCGCGGCGCAGCGCGCCCGGCGCGAGGTTCTGCACCAGCACGTCGGCGCGCGCGACGATGCGATGCAGCAAGGCGGCGTCGGCGGCGTCCTTGAGATTCAACTCGAGCGATTCCTTGCCGTGGTTGAGCCACAGGAAATACGAACTGTCGCCGCCGGCGACGGCGTCGTAGTTGCGCGCGAAGTCGCCGCCGGGGCGTTCGATCTTGATCACGCGCGCGCCGCCTTCGCGCAATCGCGCGGTGCAAAGCGGCGCCGCCACCGCCTGCTCGACCGCGACCACCAGCAAGCCGTCAAGCGGACGCATCGGGCGGCAATGCGACAATCCCAAGTTCGACAATCGCAAACACGGCAACCATAAACGCGACGGTCATAAGCGCGACGTCGGCGAAGTGGTCAGTAACTGCGCGGCAAGTCGAGCACATGTTCGGCGATGTAACTTAGGATGAAGTTGGTCGAGATCGGCGCGGTGCGATACAGGCGGGTTTCGCGGAACTTGCGTTCGATGTGGTATTCGCGCGCGAAGGCGTAGCCGCCGTGCACTTCCATGCACATGTCGGCGGCGCTCCAACTCGCTTCGGAGGCGAGCATCTTCGCCATGTTCGCCTCGGCGCCGCATTCGCTTCTTGAGTCGAACAAGCGCGCGGCGCGAATCACCATCAACTCCGCCGCGCACAATGCGACGTGGCATCTCGCGATCGGGAACTGCACGCCCTGGTTTTGTCCGATCGGGCGGCCGAACACTTCGCGTTGGCGCGCGTACGCGCTGGCGCGGTCGATGAAGAACTTGCCGTCGCCGATGCATTCGGCGGCGATCAGGATGCGCTCGGCGTTCATGCTGTCGAGGATGATGCGGAAGCCGTCGCCCTCGGCGCCGAGGCGATTCTCGGCCGGGATTTCGAGATCGTCGAAGAACAACTCGCAGGCGTGATGGTTGATCATCGCGTCGATCGGTCGCACCGTCAGTCCGCCGTCGTCGTTGTCGCGTGCGCGCGCGAGATCGACGATGAACACCGACAAGCCGTCGGTGCGCTTGCGCGTTTGCGATTGCGGCGTGGTGCGCGCCAGCAGCAGCATCAAGTCGGAATGCTCGACTCGGCTGGTCCACACCTTCTGTCCGCTGACTCGATAGACATCGCCGCGCTTGCGCGCGAAGGTGCGCAGGCTGGCGGTGTCGGTGCCGCTGTCGGGCTCGGTCACGGCGAAACTCTGCAAGCGCAGTTCGCCGCTGGCGATCGCCGGCAGGTAGCGCCGCTTCTGCGCCTCCGAGCCGTGGCGCAGCAGCGAGCCCATGACATACATCTGCGCGTGGCACGCGCCGGGATGGCCGCCGCAGCGGCTGATCTCCTCGAGCACCGCGCACGCCTCGCGCAGGCCGAGTCCGGAGCCGCCGTAGTCTTGCGGGATCAACGCGGCGAGATAGCCGGACGCGGTCAAGGCGGCGACGAACTCGGCCGGATATTCGCGCGCGGCGTCGAGGCGCATCCAATATTGATCGTCGAACTTCGCGCACAACGCGCGCACCGCTTGGCGGATCGAGTCGAGTTGCGCCGAGTCGGACGACTCCGTCGACTCCGACGATCGCGCCGCGGTCATTCCTTCACCGGCACGACATAGTTCAGTCCGAGCCGCCCGCCGTCGGGATAGATGGTCTGCCCGATCATATAACTCGAATAGTCGCTGGCGAGGAACACCGCGACCTTGGCGATCTCGTCCGGCTCGCCCGGCCGTCCCATCGGCGTGCGCGACAGCACCTCGCGCATCTTCCGCGGGTTGTCGGCGATCGACTGGAACATCTCGGTGTTGATCGAGCCGGGGCCGATCGCGTTGACCCGCACTTGGCGGTCGGCGAGGCCGATGCCGAGGCACTTGGTCCATTGATTCACGCCGCCTTTGGAGATGATGTACGGCGCGATCGCCGGGATCGCGACCACCGCGTTGATCGACGACATGTTGATGATCACGCCGCGGCTGCCGTCGGCGTCGAGGTCTTGCTCGACCATCCGGCGCGCCGCGATTTGGCCGGTCAGGAACACGCCGCGCAGGTTGACCGCGAGCACGCGGTCGAAGTCCTCGACGCTAAGTTCGAGGATGTCGGCGGCGTGGACGATGCCGGCGTTGGCGATGACCGCGTCGATGCGGCCGTGGCGCGCGGCGGCGAAGTCGATCAGCAACTGCACTTCATCGGCGTCGGTCACATCGCAGCGGTGATACAACGCGTCGCCGCCGTCGGCGCGCAACGCTTCGGCGGCGCGCTCGCCGGCGTCGTCGTTCACATCCGACAGCACCACCGCGGCGCGCTCGTTGACGAAGCGCCGCGCGCAGGCGAGGCCGATGCCTTGCGCCGCGCCGGTGACGACCGCGCTCTTGCCGTTCAGCATGACCGCCTTAACCACGGCGAACGCGGCGGACGCGACGACTCAATCATCAATCTGAATCTCGATGACCGCGGGACGACCGGCGGCGAGGGCTTGCTCGAACGCGCCTTCGAACTCGTCGGTGCGGCGCACGCATGCGCCGAATGCGCCGTATGCGCGCGCCAGCGCGGCGAAGTCCGGGTTGTCGAGCGAAGTCGCGATCGGGCGGCCGGGATAGTGTCGTTGCTGGTGGCTGCGGATGGTGCCATAGCGGTTGTTGTTGATAATCACGAAGATGACGTGCAGATTGTATTGCATCGCGGTCGCCAGTTCCTGGCCGTTCATCAGGAAGCAGCCGTCGCCGGCGAACGCGACCACGATCGAGTCCGGTCGCGCGATCTTGGCGGCGATGCCGGCGGGCACGCCGTAGCCCATCGAGCCGTTGGTGCTGGCGAGTTGCGTGTTCGGGCGGGTGAACTGGTAGTTGCGCTGCGCCCAGAGGGTGGAGTTG
>JBPCXC010000059.1:0-7461 GCA_051008875.1 bacterium | reverse complement strand
GGCGGCGACGGCGTCGGTGATGGCGGCGAATGCATCGCCGCCTGACGACAGCGACGACGCGCCGTCATCGGCGTGCGCGCCGGCGATGATCGCCGGCAGATGCACGGTGAAGTCCTTGCGCACCGGCGCATAGCAGATGCCGCCTTCGGCGCAGCCTTGATAGACCGCGCGCAGGCGCAACGCGCCGGCCGCCGGCGTGCGGCGCTGCACCGTGATCGGCGCGCGGAACGACTCCCGCAGCACTTGCATCTCGCCGAAATACTGATCGACCTTGCGCGACCCCGGCGGCAGCGCGATCTCGGCGAGGCGGATGTGGTCGTCGCTGCCGTCGTCGTCGCTGCTGAACTTGATCTTGCTGCGATACAGGTAATAGCCGTCGGCGACGGCGAAGCGCGCGGTCAGGCGGTCGGCGCCGTCGGGCTCGATGGTCAGGGCGAAGGCGTCGTCCACCGGCAGGAACTGCGGCTGCGAAAAACCCTCGCCGAGCAACGCGCGCAACGCGTCGTCCGCCGACGTCGCGGTCGCCGTCGTCGCTGGTGTCGTGGGTGTGGCGTTGGTCTGCGCACTCGCGACGGCGGCATACGCGAGCGCGATGGCGAACAACGGCGCGAGCAGTGTGCGGGCGAAGGGGCGGCGAGTGGGCATTGATGGCGGCGGACGGTCGGCGGGTTGGCTTTCGGCGGCGGGCGGGTGAAAATACCACAGTGGGCGATGGATAGACCCGCCGCGGGCGCGGTTAGTTCATGCCGTCGCGGTCAATCGCCGGCGACCGACCGCGACCGACGCACGCGAATCCGTCGCCGAATCCGTTGGCTAATCTCTCTCAGGCGTCACTGGAAATTTGCCGCGCCAACCCCATATACCACCGCAACCCCATTCCAGATACGATTCCAACCCGCGCAACCGCGCCTTTTGCGTATGAGGTCGTTCCGCAAAACCAGTTTCAGCGTGTATCTGCCCGACGAGACGCGTTGCCGCGGCGCGTATTACCCGGGCGACAACGCCGCGGTCGGGATTCATGTGCATGGATTCCGCTCCTCGGCGGAGCACGGCAAGTCGCGATTCTTCCTCGACCACGCGCTGCGCCGCGGGCATAGTTGGGCGAACTTCGATCTGCCCTGCCACGGGCGCAGCGAGGGCGCGTTCAAGGCGTTCCGCTTGTCCGCCGCGCTCGCCGCGTTGATCGGCGTGATTCGCCAGTTCCGCGGCGCGCCGGTGCTGCTGCTCGGCTCTAGCCTCGGCGCGTGGCTGGCGATGCTGGCGGCGCGCAAGTTGGCGAGCGCGTCCGACATCCGCATCGTCGCGGCGGTGCTGATCGCGCCGGCGTTCGACTTCTTCGATCATTATTTCAGCGCCGAGCCGCAGCGGATGCGCGAATGGCAGCGCGATGGCGTGCTGCGATTCACCGACGACTACGACGGTGCGCCGTATGAACTGGAGTACGGCGTGGTCGCCGATGCTGCGCGGCACAACCTGCTGACGCGCCCGGTCGGCTCCGGGCGATACAATTTCCCGATCCGCATCTTCCACGGCGACCGCGACCAGATCGCGCCGATCGCGCTCAGCCATCGCTTCAAGGCGATCTCGCCGGGCGCCGACATCGTCGTGCGCGTCATCGCCGGCGGCGACCACTCGCTCGATGCGCATCTGCCGCTGATCGCCGCCGAGGTGGATCGCCAGTTCGCGGCGCTGCAAGGCGCCGGCGCGCGCCTGCCCGAGGCGGTGTGAGCGTCGGATGCGGCTGTTCTTCGCGCTCTTCCTCGCCGTCCCGCTGGTCGAGATCTACCTGCTGATCCAAGTCGGCGGCGTGGTCGGCGCAGGGCTGACCATCGTGCTGGTGGTGGCGACCGCGCTGCTCGGCGCGGCGCTGGTGCGCGCGCAAGGATTCTCGACTTGGGCGCGGGTGCAGTCGCAACTCGCGCGCGGCGAAGTGCCGGCGATGGAGATGTTCGAAGGCATGGTGTTGTTCGTCGCCGGCGCGCTGCTGCTGACCCCGGGATTCTTCACCGACGCCATCGGCTTCGCCTGCCTCGTGCCGCCGCTGCGCCGCCGCTTGATCGCCCGCGCGATTGTCGCCGGCGCCGGTCGCGGCCGCATCTTCCGCGCCTCGCCGTCGCGACGCTCCGGCGACGACGCGCGCGGGCGGGTGATTGATGTTGAGCACAAGGACTTGGACTGACGCCTCAACCGTCAATCTTCAACCGCGCCAACCGCGCAACCGTGCGCGCGGCGCGGGTTTGACAGCGGCGAAGGAATGTGGTATAACGCACCGAAGCCGTTCGGTTTCGATTTTCATTTTCGGTACGAGTTCGTTGCTCTTGCCGAGACGCCAACCACCGAGACATCAACCATGAACAAGCCGACTTCACTGGTGCTGTCCGCGCCGCTTCCGTTCGCGTCATCGTCCGCAAGTCCACCGTCCGGGATGGTGGCGTTCGCGGCGTTTTGCATCTTCGCCGTGCTCGGCGCGTTGTCCGCGCCGCTCGCCGTGCATGCCGATCGGATCATCCACGAAGCCAGCGGCAAGTGCATCCATCCCGCCGACTTCCGCGTCGAAGCCCGCACTCGGCTGATGGTGCACGAGCGCAGTCACGGTCGCGACTGCGCGGTCGAAAAGGACGAGCGCGGCGGCGGCAAGGAGTCCGCGCTTGAGTTCCGCTACGACCCCAAGGCGAAGCGGATCCGGCATTCCGGCGGACAGTGCTTCATCCCGGAGCGCGGCGGACTCGAGCCGACCCCGCGCAGCAAAGTAATCCTCGGCCCGTGCCATTCCCCGGCGGCCGAGTTCGAGTTCCGCAGCGGCAAGTACTTCCGCCACGTCAGCGGCAAATGCCTGCACATCCTGCCGGGGCGCGGCACCACCTGGGTGACCTTGAACAACGGCGCGTCGGTAATCTTGGACACCGGCTGCCTCGGCGAGCGCATCACTTGGCGGATGGTCAAGTTGCGCCGCCTGCACGACCGTCCGGCGAGCAATCTGCTGCATCGCTTCTCCGGGCTGTGCGCGGTGCCGAAAGCGCGCAACACGCATACCGGCAACGTCATCACGCTGGTCGCCGAGGACTGCGACCGCCAACTGCCGATCATGTCGTTCCAACTCTTGGGCAACGGCGCGATCCGGCATCAAGGCACCGGCAAATGCGTGCACCCGCACGGCAACCGGCTCGACCCGGGCAACAACACGCGGATGGTGCTGCATGAAAGCTGCACCGACGGGCGCACCGTGTTCCGCCATCTCGAGAGCGGCGCGCTGCAGCATCAACTCACCGGCAAGTGCATCCATCCGCGCGGCGCACGAAGAGTTCCGGGCGAAGGCACCGAACTAGTGCTGCACAACGGCTGCGACGGCAAGGCGCTCGAGTTCCAGTTCCTGCCGTTCGCGGCGCAACGCTGATCGCGCCGCTTAGCCCGATGATGATCCGCGCCAACACGACTGCCCGCGCCAATGCGAGCGCGAGCGCGAGCGCGACGATGAAGTCGCGCATTCCGCCGGCGCTGTTCGGCGCGCTGCTGGTGCTCGGCGTGCTGGCCGCGCCGGCGCACAGCGAAGGCGCGTCGTTGCGCATGGTGCATTCGATGAGCGGCAAGTGCGTGTACTCGGCCAGCCGCGTCGCGCGCACCGGCAGCAAACTGGTGGTGGATGTGAATCGCCACAAGCGCGCTTGCGCCGACACGTCGCAGATCGAGTTGGCGCTCTACTACGACTCGCTGCGGAAACGAATCATCCATCCGTACACCAAGCTGTGCGTCGTGCCCGTGCGCGGCGACGCCAAGCCGCAGCGAAGAACCAAACTGATGCTCGGCAACTGCAATATCGCCGGCGCCGAGTTCACCATCCGCAGCGGCAAGTACATCCGCCACATCGGCGGCCAATGCGTCCACATCCTGCCGGGACGCGGCGAGACTTGGGTGACGGTGAACAACGGCGCGTCGGTGATTCTCGACGCCGCCTGCTTCGGCGAGCGCACCGCTTGGGCGTTCGTCGACCCGCGCAAGAAGGATTCGCCGCCGCCGGCGCGACTGGTGCATAAATTCTCCGGGCTATGCGCGATTCCCGAAGACCGCGCGAGCGCCGACAACACCGTGATCAAACTGGTGACGCACGAATGCGATCGCCAACTCGCCGAGATTTACTTCGCGCACTTGCCGAACGGCGCGATCAAGCATCTGCACAGCGGCAAATGCCTGCATCCGCTCGGCGGTCGCACCACGCCGTACGACAAGACGCCGTTGATGCTGCACTCCGGCTGCGTGCAGGGCAACATCCGCTTCCGCCGACTGGCGAGCGGCGCGCTGCAGCACGAGATCACCGGCAAGTGCATCCAGCCGCTCGGGCGCGCATTGGTGCCCGACAACTACACCGCGCTGGTGTTGAACAAAGGCTGCGTCGGGCGCGAACTCGGCTTCGACTTCACCCCGGATTCGTGAGCGCGCGCAGCAAAGTCATCCGCCGGACGATCATCAGCATGAGATACGCGATTATGAGCAAGTCGATTCCATCCGCGCCGTTCGCGTTGGCGGCATTGGTTTTGTTCGCCGCGCTCGGCGCGCCCGCCGACAGCGAAGCCGCGCGGCTGCAGCATTTCATCCACGAAGCCAGCGGCAAGTGCATCCATCCGGTCGATCGCGACATCCGCCGCGGCACCAAACTGGTGGTGGACGGCGAGCGGCACAAGCGCACCTGCAAAGAGCCCGGCACCAACACGCTCGCGTTTCGGTACGAGGCGAAGCGCAAGCGGCTGGTGCATCCATACACCACGCTGTGCGCGATGCCGGAGAGCCGCCAGATCAACCCGAATCGCCGCGCCAAACTGATACTGCACGAGTGCCGCGATCCGTCCGCCGAGTTCGAGTATCACCTCGGCAAGCACCTGCGTCATGTAAGCGGCATGTGCGTGCATATCCTGCCGGGGCGGGGCACCAACGTGGTGCGACCGAACGACGGCGCGTCGCTGATTCTCGACGACGGCTGCCGCGGCACGCGCACCACCTGGAATTCGTTCCGGCTCGACCCGGCGCCCGAGCGGCAGCGCTACACCAAGTTGGTGCACAAATACTCCGGCATGTGCGCGATGCCGGACGGATTCCGCAGCAGCAACAACACCCGCATCAAACTGGTGACCCGCGGTTGCGACGACATCACCGCGGAATACGAGGAGATGTATTTCCAACTGTTGCCGAACGGCGCGATCTTTCATCCGTTCAGCGGCAAATGCCTGCATCGGCAGCGCAACAAGTTGGCGTTCCTCGTGCTGCACGACGGCTGCGAGCGCAACGACATCCTGTTCCGTCACTTGGAGACCGGCGCGCTGCAACATCGCGAAAGCGGATACTGCATCTACCCGCCGAGCGGCAGGGCGTTGGTTCCAGCGGAGAACGGCGTGGTGACGGTGGCGAAAAAAGCGGAGGAATCATGCGTCGGCAAGTTCAGCGAGTTCGAGTTCCAGCGAGATTGACTATGAAACGGCAACCCTCATCGGCGTCATCCCGCCGCGCTCGGCCGTCGCTGCCGGCGGCGCTCGGCGCGCTGGTCGTCGCGATTGCCGCGGCCGCGATGTTGCTCGCCGCGACCGAGACCCACGCCAACAGCAAGTTGGTGCACATCGTGCATACGCCCAGCGGCAAGTGCATCCATCCGGTCGATCGCCACATTTGGAAGGGCACCAAACTGGTGCTCGACGGCGAGCGGCATAAGCGCGTCTGCGGCGACCCGAAGTCGAACACGCTTAACTTCCACTACAACCCGAACAGCAAGCGAATCTTCCATCCCTACACCACGCTGTGCGCGGTGCCGGAGTACGGCGGCGTCGCGCAGCCGAAAAGAAAAACCAAACTCATGCTGGAGGACTGCAGCCGCGAAGACGCCGAGTTCACGTTGCACGAGGGCAAGTACTTCCGCCATGTCAGCGGCAAATGCATGCACATCCTGCCGGGGCGCGGCACCACTTGGGTGACGGTCAACGACGGCGCCTCGGTGATTCTCGACGACGTCTGCCGCGGCGAGCGAATCGCGTGGAACTTGATCAAGCCGGGCGCCGAGAAGAAGTCGGCGGACGCGACCAAGCTGGTGCACCGATTCTCCGGGCTATGCGCGCAGCCGTGGCGCTTCAAGACCACCAACAACATCTCGCTCAGGTTGATGGTCAAGGACTGCGACCGCCATATCGAGGCGATGTATTTCGAAATGCTGCCGAGCGGCGTCATCCGGCATGTCCAGTCCGGCAAGTGCGTGCATCCGGACGGCGGTCGCCACACGCCGTACGACGACACCGTGCTGGTGCTGCACGACGGCTGCACCAAGGGCAACCTCAAGTTCCGCCTGCGCGAAAACGGCACCATCCAGCATCAGGTCACCGGCAAATGCATCAACCCGCAAGGCGGGCGCTTGGTCCCGGGCAACGAAACCCGCTTGGTGCTGCATAAGCACTGCACCGGCACCGAGTACGAGTTCGATTTCCTGCCGGACGAATGACGCCGACCCGCACCGATGGAGGCAGCGATAGCATGAACACGACAATCTTCCCTGCTCGGTCGCGCGCGCGCGCGCCGGCGGCATTCATCGGCGCGGTTTGCCTAATCGCGCTCGGCCTCTTCGCCGCTCCCGCCGTCTCCGACGAAAGCGACGCCGACAAAAAATATCTTGTGCATGTGGCGAGCGGCAAGTGCGTCCATCCGACGCATCGCGACATCAAGGCGGGCAAGACCAAACTGATGGTGCACGACAAGGCGAACAACCGCCAATGCTTCGCTCGGAATATATTCCACCACGACAAGTCCACCGGCCGCGGCGAACACGTAGGAAAACAACTCTGGTTCCGCCACGATGCCCATGCGCGACGACTGCGGCACCACGGCAGCGGACTTTGCGTTATGCCGGAGAAGCGCGAACTCGATCCGAAGGCGCGCACCAAACTGGTGTTGGACGACTGCGCCAGCGACGCCGGCGACTTCATCGTGTATCGCGGCGAAGCCATGCGCCATGTCAGCGGGCTGTGCATCCACATCCTGCCGGGGCGCGGCGAGACGCTGACCACGCCGAACAACGGCGCATCGCTGATGCTCGACTACGGCTGCCGCGGCGAGCGCGTTGCTTGGAATTTCGTTGAACCCGGGCAGGACGCCGAGCCGGGGCATTACCAAACGATGGTGCACCGATTCTCGGGGCTATGCGTGCATCCGCAGAAGCGCTTCCGCGGCTTCACCAACAACACCACGATCAAACTCAGCTCGGCGTGGTGCGAAAACCGCTACGTGTCGAGGATCATCCGGATGCTGCCGAACGGCGCGCTGTTTCATTTCGCCAGCAACAAATGCCTGCACCCGCACGGCGGTCGGCTGACGCCGTTCAACGACACCCGGATGGTGCTGCACACCGGCTGCACCAAAGGCAACATCCTGTTTCGCCATCTTGAGAACGGCGCGCTGCAGCATCGCATCACCGGCAAATGCCTGGTCCCGCGC
>JBPCXC010000058.1:0-1846 GCA_051008875.1 bacterium | reverse complement strand
CGATCGTACAGGGATGACCATCGTCACGCTGGCGCAATGCTGAAAAGAAAAAGAGATTCCCGCTTAACGGCCTGCGACAATGCTGGCATAAACCGATTCGCTTGCGCGCGCGCTGACTCCTTAAAGAGTCTTAACAAGTGATCGAGCGCGTCGCCGAAACCGGAGACGCGCGCTGGCCACGGCGGCGGTGTTGATTTTCCGCAGGGAATGTGGTAGCATCTACGCTTGAATTCACAACTCGACCAGAGATTCGATCATGAGCGCACGTAATTTTTCCCACTGTGATTTTTTCCATTGTGGTTCTGCCCAGCGTCGGCGATTTTTCGCGGCGCTGTCCTGCGTCGGCTTCCTCGCCGCCGGATTTCCGTCCGCCGAGGCGCAGACGGCGCGCAATATGCGCCCGATGAAGGAGGAACTGCGCGTCCATGGCGTCAACGTCGGCTTCGCGGTGCACAAGATGAAAGCGCAGCAAAAGGTGAATTTCTATTACAAGAAAGGCACGCGCAGCCTCGAATACATGTGCCAGAACAAGCCGAACTCGTTCGTGCTCGACATGTCGAAACAGCAAGGCAAGCGGGTGATTCGGCGCGCCGACATCAATCGCCGCGACACCGACCCGTTCGAGAACAACAAAGCCTACACCGTGATGGCCGACCTGAACACCGACGGAAATTGCATCTATTCGATGGTGTATTTGAACCTCGGTCCGCAAGGCGATATCGCGTTCAACCCGCTCAAATCGCCGCGCAAGCTGCGCAAGATGGAGAGTTTGTTCTTCTTGTATCAGCACCACAGCAACTTCATCGTCCGCAACAATGATGACATGCGCCACCACTTGGTGCATTTCTATTACAAAGAGGGCCATCACTCGGCGAAGACGATGTGCCGCGACAAGCCGAACCAAGTCAGCGTGCGCATGGATCAAAACACCGACGAGAAGACCATCGAATCCGATCTTGAATACCCCAAGCACTACACCATCATGGCCGACTTGGACGAGGGCGGCGACTGCGTCTATGCGATGGTGCATTTTATTCCTTGGCCGTACGACGGGGTCACCGCCAGACGGCAAGCCTACTATGCGCAAACCAACGTCGAAATGCTCAATGCGCCGAACGACCCGCGCGTGTCGGCGCACGCCAACGAGGAAGAGGCGATACTGCTGTGGCCGAAACCCGAAGGCGATCTGCGCTGGTATCGGCTGTTTGTCGCGCAGGGAAACAAAAAGCACAACACCATCGAGCGAATGTGCCGCCCCGGCATGCCGCATCTCCAGCCCGGCACGTTTTTCCGCAACACCAGGATCGCGCCCGATGCGCGCGAGCATCGGGTCGGCCGCTTGTACAAAGGCAACACCTACACTTTCCTGCTGGTCGCGCGCTTCCGCGACCGCCCGGACTTGAACTGCTCGGTCGTCCAGCACGTCACCAAGTCGCCGAACAAAGTCGAGGTCTCGGCGATCGCCCACGCCAGCGCCAACACCGACGACTTGCCCGCCGGTCAAGTCCGGCTGAAGTGGCGCAAACAACCCAACGTGCGCGCGTGGCATATCTATCGCACCGGCGGCGAAGTCGGCGCCTGCAAACTAGGCGCCACCCGCCCGTCGTCGCGCATCGTCAACGATGGCAACCAGGATGAATACATCTACGACCGCTTGGCCAGCGGAAAGACCTACACCTTCTTGGTTGTGCCGTGGTTCCAAGGCGACCCGCCGCCGAATTTCAATACGCGCTGCAAATACGCGCTCCACGCCGTCGCGACCGCGAGCTGACCGACAAAAGCAAGCAGTCCTTCGGCCTGCATCACTCGCTTGCGCGAGTATGGATTCCCGCTTAACAGACTGCGG
>JBPCXC010000057.1:0-1531 GCA_051008875.1 bacterium | reverse complement strand
CTTCTATGGCGTGCCGACTTTGTATGCGGCGATGCTGGCGCATCCCGACTGCGCGCGCGCGTGCTCGCCGGGCCATCTGCGGCGCTGCGTCTCCGCCGGCGAGGCGCTGCCGAAGGAGGTCGGGACGCGTTGGAAATCAACCTTCGCGGTGGACATCATCGACGGCGTCGGCTCGACCGAACTGCTGCACATCTTCCTCTCCAACCGCCCCGACGACCTGCGCTACGGCACCTCCGGCAAAGCGGTGCCGGGCTATCAGTTGCGCTTGGTGGACGAGCAAAACCGCGAAGTGCAAGCCGGCGAGATCGGCGAGTTGCTGGTGCGCGGCGAATCGTCGGCGAGCGGGTACTGGAACCAGTTGGCGAAGTCGCGCGCCACCTTCGAGGGCGAATGGACTCGCACCGGCGACAAGTACACCGTGGACGAGGACGGCCGGTATTGCTATTGCGGGCGCACCGACGACATGTTCAAGGTGAGCGGGATCTGGGTGTCGCCGTTCGAGGTCGAGTCCGCGCTGATCAGCCATCAAGCGGTGCTCGAGGCGGCGGTGGTCGGCTATGAGGACGAGCAAGGACTGACCAAGCCGCGCGCGTTCGTGGTGCTGGTGGACGGGCGCGGCGACGACTGCTTGCGCGCGGCGTTGAAGGAATGGGTCAAGCGCGAGATCGGGAAATGGAAATACCCGCGCGACATTGAGTTCGTCGCCGAACTGCCGAAGACCGCGACCGGCAAGATACAGCGGTTCAAACTCCGCGGCGAATTCGGTAGCGATTAAAGCGCGCGACGCGCGAGCCGTCGCCTTCGAATCCGAACGCGCGCGCGACGCACGTCAGTCCAGTCCGAGCACGTCGCGCATGGTGTGCAGGCCCGGGGGTTGTTGCGATAGCCATTTGGCGGCTTTGATTGCGCCGTCGGCGAAGATGCGGCGGTCGGTGGCGCGGTGGGTGATTTCGATGCGTTCGCCGTCGCCGATGAACAGCACGCTGTGTTCGCCGGCAATGTCGCCGCCGCGGATCGTGGAGAAGCCGATCGCGCCGGTCTTGCGCGCGCCGGTGTGGCCGTGGCGGGCGAACACGCCGTCGCGGTCGAGGTGCTTGCCGAGCGGCGCGGCGACCGCGCGGCCGAGCGCCAGCGCGGTGCCGGAGGGCGCGTCCACTTTGTCGCGGTGATGCGCTTCGACGATCTCGATGTCGGTCAGCGCGCCGATCGCGCTGGCGGCGGTCTCGGCGAGCGCGAGGCAGAGGTTGACGCCGACGCTGGTGTTGGCGGCGAGGATCAGCGGGATGTCGCGCGCCGCCTCGACGACGCGCGCTTCGGCTTGCGCGTCGAGGCCGGTGGTGCCGATCACGATCGCGCGGCGCAGGCGTCGGCAGATCTCGACGTGCTCGAGCGTCGCCGCCGGGGTGGTGAACTCGACCATCACATCGAACTCGGCGTCGGCGTCGGCGCGCACCGGCACGCCGCTCTCGCCGGCGCCGGCGAGAACGCCCGCATCGCGCCCGAGCGCGGGGCTGTCGGCATGCTCGATCGC
>JBPCXC010000056.1:0-2847 GCA_051008875.1 bacterium | reverse complement strand
CCGATACGCCGCGCGCGCGCGCGGCTGGCTAAGGCCGAACTTGTTCTCGCGCAAGCCGGTGGAGATGTACGGATGGGTCTTGGCGTCGACATCGGGATTGAGCCGCACCGAGATCGCCGCGACTTGTCCGTGTTGCGCGGCGAGGTCGCTGATGCGCGCCAACTCGCTTTCGGATTCGATGTTGAAGCAGTGGATGCCGGCGCGCAACGCGTCGGCGATCTCCCAGTCCTGCTTGGCGACGCCGGAGAAGATGGTCTGGTCTGGCGCGCCGCCGGCTTTGATGACGCGGCGCAACTCGCCGCCGGAGACGATGTCGAAGCCGCAGCCGAGGCGCGCGAGCAAGTCGAGCACGGCGAGGTTGCCGTTCGCCTTGACCGCGTAGCAGATGCGATGCGGATGGTCGCCGAAGGCGTGGTCGAAGGCGCGCCAATGCCGCTCCAGCGTCGCGCGCGAATAGACATAGCACGGCGTGCCGACGCGCGACGCGATGTCGCGCAACGGAGTCTGCTCGGCGTGCAAATGCCCGGCGATGTAGTGGAAATGGTCCATGCGTTGGGGCGGTGATTCGTAAATGCGAGTGGCTTGCGCGTTGCGCGCGCGTCGGGCGCGGGCGCGTCGCGCTCAGTCGGCGCGCTGCGTTTCGGCGATGAGCTGCGCGTCGGCGGCAGGAAGATGCAACGGCCCGCGCTGACCGCAAGCGATCAGCGACGCGGCGAGCAACATCGCGAGCAACGCGGTGAGCAACGAGTTTTTCATCGATGATTCAGATTGGATTGACGCGAGTTGCGTTCGGTCTGCGACCGAACGCATCACCCGCTATTCACCCTCCGCCTCCGCACGCACATCCAACGCCTTCAGCGCCGCTTGCGCCGCGCCGGCGACTTGCGTCGGCGCGGTGCCGCCGATGTGGTCGCGCGCGGCGAGCGAACCTTCGATGCTCAGCACCGCATGCACGTCATCCTCGATCGCCGGGTGGAATCGGCGCAGGTCGGCGAGATCGATCTGCGCCAACTCGACGCCGCGCTCGACGGCGAAGCCGACCGCGCCGCCGACCGCATGGTGCGCGTCGCGGAACGACACGCCTTTGCCGACCAAGTAGTCGGCGAGGTCGGTCGCGGTCGGATGCCCGCGCGCGGCGGCGGCGCGCATCGCGTCGCGTCGCCACGTCGTCTGCGGCAGCATCGCCGCCAGCACCGAGAGGCATTGCAGCGCGGTGTCGACGCTGTCGAACAGCGGCTCCTTGTCCTCTTGGTTGTCGCGGTTATACGCCAGCGGCTGCGACTTCATCAGCATCAGCAGCGCGATCAAGTCGCCGTTGACGCGCGCGCACTTGCCGCGCACCAGTTCGGCCGCGTCCGGATTCTTCTTCTGCGGCATGATGCTCGAGCCGGTGCAGAACGCGTCGCCGAGATCAATGAAGCCGAACGCGTCCGACGACCACAGCACCAATTCCTCGGCGATGCGCGACAGATGCACCATCATCAGCGCCGCGCAGGCGACGAACTCGATCGCGAAGTCGCGGTCGGAGACCGCGTCGAGCGAGTTGCGCGTGACCGCGTCGAAGCCGAGTTCGGCGGCGGTCATGGCGCGGTCGATGGCGAAGCCGGTGCCGGCCAGCGCGGCGCTGCCGAGCGGCGATATGTTGAGCCGCTTGCGGCTGTCGCGCAGGCGCTCGTAGTCGCGCTGCAGCATCTCGTTCCAAGCCAACAGGTGATGGCCGAGAGTCACCGGCTGCGCGGTTTGCAGATGGGTGAAGCCGGGCATGGCGGTAGCCGCCTCGTCGCCGGCGATGACCACGATCGCACGCTGCAACGCGCCGATGCGACCGCAGATTCGGTCGGTTTGCTCGCGCAAGTAAAGGCGCATGTCGGTCGCGACTTGATCGTTGCGCGAGCGTGCGGTGTGCAGTTTCTTGCCGGCGGCGCCGATCGACTCGATCAGCCGCGCCTCGATGTTCATGTGCACATCCTCGAGCGCATCGCTCCACGCGAACTCGCCGCGCTCGATCTGCTCGGCGATGTCGGCAAGCCCGCGCTCGATGTCGCGCAACTCGTCCGCGCTCAGCACGCCGGCGGCGGCGAGCATGCGCGCATGCGCCAGCGACGCGCGCAAGTCGTGGCGATACAAGCGCCGATCGACCGCGACCGACGCGGAGAACGCCTCCATCAACGAGTCGGTGTCGGCGGAGAATCGACCGCTCCAAGGTTTCTTCGCGGTCGGATTCTTTTTGGTCGGTTTTTTTTCGCTCACTGGTTTGGAGTCGTGGTCAAGCGCGGTGGTTTGGATTCAGTGCGCCGACGATGACTTAATAGTGATCGCCGGCGCAACGTTTTAGTGTACCCGAGTTGCCGATTCACGACTCGGTGAAATGCGCCACGGTCTCGGCGAGCGCGTCGCGCGGATAGTCGGCGACGATCGCAGTCTCGCCGATGACGCGCGGCAGCACCAGGCGCAGATGTCCGCCGCGGCTTTTTTTGTCCACCTGCATCAACGCCAGCATGCGTTCGGCGTCGAGTCCGTCGAAGGGGTCGCACGGCAGCGCAGCGGCGACGAGCAAGCGGTTGATGCGCGTCAGTTGCGCCGCCGGCAGCCATTGCATCCGCGCCGACAGATGCGCCGCCATGGCGATGCCGATGGCGACCGCTTCGCCGTGCAGCCAACGTCCGTAGCCGCTGCCGGTCTCGATCGCGTGGCCGAAAGTGTGGCCGAGATTGAGCAGCGCGCGCGCGCCGCTTTCGCGCTCGTCGCGCGCGACGATGCGCGCCTTGTTGGCGCAGCAGCGCGCGATGGCGGTCGCGAGCGCGTCCGCCTCGCGCGCCATCACCGCTTCGATGTTGCGCTCCATCC
>JBPCXC010000055.1:0-6272 GCA_051008875.1 bacterium | reverse complement strand
CCAACGCATACAGCGGCTGCCCGTTTTGCTTCAACGCGGAATACATCGGCGGCGTCTGCAGATACGCGCCGCGGAACTTCGCCAACGCCGCATTCAACTGCGCTTCGCTAAACCGCACTTCCGACTGCCGCAGCACGCGGCCGTCGCGGTCGCCGGTGTCGGTGGCGACGCCGAGTTGGATGCGCGTCCAGTATTCCTTGTCGGCGTGCAGGAACAGCCCGGAGATTTTAGTCGCCTCGCCGAAGCACAGCGGCAGCAAGCCGGTGGCGATCGGGTCGAGGCTGCCGGTGTGCCCGGCCTTGCGCGCGTCGAGCAAGTGCTTGGCGCGTTGCAGCGCGCGATTCGAGGAGATGCCGTCGGGCTTGTCGAGCAGCAGCATCCCGTCGAGCGCGACGCCGCGGCGGACTCTACTCTGCTTGCGCGCCATCCTTCTTCGTGAGCGAGTCGATCAACTGCGACATCTCCACGCCGCGACGGATGCTGTGGTCGTATTCAAAGCGCAGACTCGGCGTGGTCTTCATCTCGAGTCGCTGGCTGAGCAGATAGCGCAAGTACTTGCTGGCGTGATTCAACGCCTTCTCGATCTCCGCCTCGCTCGCCGCGGCCGGCGCTTGCGACTCTTTCGCGGTGCGCGCCGTCGCCGACGCCTGCATCCGCGACACCAGCACGCGCGCCTGCTTCAAGTCGCGGCTGACGCGCACCGCGGTGATCGAGACCATGCGCACGCGCTGGTCGTCCACTTCGCGCGCCAGCAACGCCGACAACTCGCGGCGGATGACTTCGCCGACGCGACGGCAGCGATCAATCTCCGGTGCGTTCCCGCGCGCGCGCATGACGCTGCTCGCCGCCGCTTACAGTTCGCGCGCGGTCTCGACGATCTCGAACACCTCGATCTGGTCGCCGACGCGGATGTCGTTGTAGTTCTTGATGCCGATGCCGCATTCGAAGCCGTTGCGCACCTCGTTGACGTCGTCCTTGAATCTACGCAGCGAATCGATCGCGCCTTCGAAGATGACCACGTTGTCGCGCAGCACGCGCACCGGCAGGTTGCGCTTGACCACGCCCTCGGTGACATAGCAGCCGGCGATGGCGCCAATCTTCGGCGCCTTGAACACCTCGCGCACCTCGACCAAGCCGACGCGGTTCTCTTTTACTTCGGGTGGCAGCATGCCCGACAATGCCGCCTTGACTCGATCGACCACGTCGTAGATGACGTTGTGGTAATGCACTTCGACTGATTCGTTCTCGATCACCTTGCGCGCGGTGGCGTCGGCGCGAACGTTGAAGCCGATGATGACCGCGCCGGAGGCGACCGCGAGATTGACGTCGGATTCGTTGATGCCGCCGACCATGCCGTGCACCACCTTGACCTGCACGTCGTCGTTCGACAACTTCTCGATCGCTTCGGTGATCGCCTCGACCGAGCCTTGCACGTCGGCTTTGATCAGCAAGTTGAGCGACTGATCGCCGCTTTCGCCCATGCGGTTGAACAAACTCAACTTGCTCTTTTGCTGCATCGCCAGACGAACCTCCTTGTGCTTGCTTTGGCGATGCAGCGCGATCTCGCGCGCCTTGCGCTCGTCGTCCACCACGAACAAGTCGTCGCCGGCGGTCGGCACGCCGGCCAAGCCTTGGATCTCGACCGGCGTGGACGGTCCGGCTTGCTTCACCGGCATGCCTTGGTCGTCGCTCAGCACGCGCACGCGACCGGTCTCGCGTCCGGCGAGGATGATGTCGCCCTGTCGCAACGTGCCTTGCTGCACCAGCACCGTGGCGACCGGCCCGCGCCCTTTGTCGAGGCGCGCCTCGATCACCACGCCCGACGCCGGACCGGTGTCGCGCGCCTTCAAGTCGAGCACTTCGGCTTGCAGCAGCACGTTGTCGAGCAGCGCATCGACGCCGTCGCCGGTCAGCGCCGACACTTCGCTCATCAGCACGTCGCCGCCCAACTCCTCGGCGATGACCTGTTGCGCGGTCAACTCCTGCTTGACGCGCGCGACGTCGGCTTGCTCGCGATCGACTTTGTTCAAGGCGACGATGATCGGCGCGTCGGCGGCGCGCGCGTGATTGATCGCCTCGATGGTCTGCGGTTTGACGCCGTCGTCGGCGGCGACCACCAGGATCACCAAGTCGGTCGCCTTGGCGCCGCGCATCCGCATCGTCGAGAACGCCTCGTGACCGGGCGTGTCGAGGAAGCAGATCTCGCCTTTGCCGATGTTCACTTTGTACGCGCCGATGTGCTGGGTGATGCCGCCGGCCTCGCCGGCGGCGACCTTCGACTTGCGGATGTGGTCGAGCAGCGAGGTCTTGCCGTGATCGACATGCCCCATCACCGTCACCACCGGCGGGCGCGGCTTGCGCTGCTCGGCCTCGCCGTCGCCGGCGAGCAGCGCGGCTTCGGGATCGTCCTCGGCGACCGGCTTGGCGACATGCCCCATCTCCTCGACCAGCAAGGTCGCGGTGTCTTGATCGAGCAGTTGGTTGATGGTGACCATCGTGCCCATGTCCATCAGCGCCTTCATCACCTCGGCGGCTTTGATCGACATCGCCTGCGCCAGTTCGCCGACGCTGATGGTCGCCGGAATCGCGACCTCGTGCACCACCGGCGCGGTCGGCTTGGCGAAGGCATGCGCGTCGGAGATGGTCGAGGAGATTCGCCCGGGCTTGCGCAGCGGCTTGCGACGGGTCTTGCTGCGACGGCCCTTGGCGACATGCAGCTCGGCGCGCGCCGGCGGCTCGCCGCCCTTGCCTTTCTTGCCCTTCTTGTCGCGCTTGCGCGGCGCGTCGTCGGACGGCGGCGACGGCGACGGCGGAGTCGCGTCCACCGGTTGCGCGACGGCTGCGGTCTGTTCGCTCTGCGCACCGCTTGGTTGCGCATCGTCCAGCGTCGGCTGCGCGGACTGCGCTTGCTCTTGCGCTTGTTCTTGCGCTTGTTCTTTCGATTTCGCCTGCGCCTGCTCTTGCGCTTCACGCGCCAAGCGCTCGGCTTCGGCTTGCTGCGCGGCTTGTTCGCGCTGGCGCTGCTGCTCGGCCTCCTTCTGCGCGCGCACGCGCGCCTCCTCGGTTTGCTGCGCCTCGATCACGCTGCGCTTGACGAAGGTGCGGCGCTTCTTGACCTCGACATGCACGGTGCGCGCGGCGCCGGTGCGCGAGGTCTGCTTGATCTCGTTGGTGGTCTTGCGCTTCAGCGTGATCTGCTGGCGTCCGTCGTCGCCGCGCCCGCCGTCGCCGCGCATGTGGTCGCCGCGCAGGAAACTCAGCAGCGCGATCTTCTCGTCGTCCTCGAGCAAGTCGTCCTTGCCCTTGCCCTTGATGCCGGCCTGCGCCAGTTGATCGAGCAGCTTGTCGATGCTGGTATCGATCTGCTTGGCGAAGTTGCTGATGGTCACCCGCGACATTTTTCGCTCCCGTGCGTTATGCGAACAGCGGCGCGCGCGCGGTCATGATCAGTTCGCTGGCGCGCTCGCGATCCATCTCGACGATGTCGAGCACCTCGTCCACCGCGCAGTCGGCGAGATCCTCCATCGAGCGCACCCCGCCGCTGGCGAGCGCGCGCGCGGTCTCCTCGTCCATGCCCTCCATCGCCAGCAGATCCTCGGCCGGCTCCTTCGCCTCCTGCGACGCGATCGCGCTGGTCAGCAGCGTGTCCTGCGCGCGGTTGCGCAACTCGTCCACCAGATCCTCGTCGAACTCCTCGATGTCGAGAATCTCCTGGCGCGGCACATAGGCGATCTCCTCGAGCGAGTTGAAGCCCTCGGCGACCAGGATGTTGGCGACGTTCTCATCGATGTCGAGTTGCTGCATGAAACTCTCGATCAAGGTCTTCTGCTCGGCGTTCTGCTTCTCGGCGGCGTCCTGATCGGTCATCAGGTTCAACTCCCAGCCGGTCAACTCCGACGCCAGACGCACGTTCTGCCCGCCGCGGCCAATCGCGCGCGACAGGTTCTCCTCGGTCACCACCACGTCCATCGCCTTCAACTCTTCATCGATGTAGATGAACTCGACCTCGGCCGGCGCCAGCGCCTGCATGACGAACTCGGCGATGTTGTCCGACCAGACGATGATGTCGACGCGCTCGCCGGCGATCTCGTTGGACACGCTTTGCACGCGCGAGCCGCGGATGCCGACGCAGGCGCCGACCGGATCGACGTTGGGGTCGTTCGAGCGCACCGAGATTTTCGCGCGCGAGCCGGGGTCGCGCGCCGCGCCGAGGATCTCGATGATGCCTTCGCCGGCTTCGGGCACTTCCAGTTTGAACAGCGCGATCAGGAACTCGGGCGTCAGCCGCGTCAGCACCAACTGCGGACCGCGCGCCTCGGTGTCGATCTCCTCGAGCAGCGCGCGGATGCGGTCGCCCGGGCGCAAGCCTTCGCGCGGGATCATGTTGTGCTTCGGCAGGATCGACTCGGTGTCGCCGAGATCGATCACCGCGTTGCCGCGCTCGAGGCGCTTGACCGTGCCCGACAGCAGCACGCCGAAGCGGTCTTGATAGCGCTCGGCGGTTTGCTCGCGGCTGGCTTCGCGCACCTTCTGCATGATCACCTGCTTGGCCGCCTGCGCCGCGATGCGGCCGAACTCGACCTTGTCCATCGGCTCCTCGACGGCGTCGCCGACGGCGATCCCGGGGCTGCTCTTTTGCGCCTCGGAGAGCGCGATCTGGCGGTCGGGGAACTCCATCTCGTCGTCGTCGGCGATCACCTCCCACACGCGGAAACTATCGTAGTCGCCGCTGTCGCGGTGGATGCTGACGCGCGCGTCGATGTCGCCGCTGTGCCATTTGCGCGTCGCCGTCGCCAGCGCGGCTTCGATCGCGTTGAAGATGATCTCCTGCGACAAATCCTTCTCGCGCGAGACCGCGTCCGCCATCAACAGGATTTCGTTGTTGCTGATCGCCATTGCTGTTGCGCTCTTACGCCGTTACGATTAAGTTCGCTGTCTCGTTTTACTGCGCGACTTGATCGGTCGCAATCTCCGCCGACTCAAACGCCGACCACTCGACGCCGACCGCTAAAACGTCGGCTCGAGCCGCGCGCTCTGCATGTCGGCGTAGGCGAGTTCATAACGTTCGCCGTCGACCTCGATCACCGCGCGGCGCTCGTCGGCCTCGATCAACTCGCCGCAAAATCGCCGCCGACTGTGACCGTGCGCGCCTGCGCGCAACACGATGCGCGCGCGGCGTCCGGCGAAACGCCGGAAATGCGCCGGCGTGACCAGCGGGCGGTCGAGCCCGGGCGACGACACCTCGAGTTGATACGCGCACTGCAACGGGTCCTCGACATCGAGCACCGCGCTCAGCCGCTGGCTGACCGCCTCGCAGTCATCCACACGAATGCCGCCGGGCGCATCGATATACGCCCGCAGCAAATTGTCCCGCCCGCGCGCCGTGAACTCGAGGTGCACCAACTCATAGCCAAGCGCCTCGACCGACGGCTCGAGCAAATCGCGCAAACTGGCCGCGTCGCTCGTCATCAACTCGTCTCGTCATGCCGCCGGGATAAATAAAACCCCGCATACAGCGGGGTCGTAGTCATGCCGGCAGGCAGTTGGTAGCGGGGGTAGGATTTGAACCTACGACCTTCGGGTTATGAGCCCGACGAGCTGCCAGACTGCTCCACCCCGCATCAAGGCGAACGATTGTAGCGCATCGGAAAAAGAAATGCAAAGCGGAAATTGAAATGGGATTTTGGGGGAATTTCTCGTCCAACGACGGCGCTTTCGGCGGCAGCGGCGCGACTGTTCCCGCCGTCATTCCCGCCCCGCATTCACCTCCCTCATCCGTCATTCCCGCAAAAATCCTCCCCCTCCGCCGTCATTCCCGCAGTCTGTTGAGCGGGAATCCACACTCGCGAACGCGAGTGAGGCAGGGCGAAGCCCTGCTGGTTTTTGGTGAGCGGAGTCGCGCGCTTTGCTCGCATCAAAAGCAAGCAAGCCTTCGGCTTGCCTCACTCGCTTGCGCGAGTGTGGATTCCCGCTTAAAAAACCGCGGGAATGACGGCGGAGGGGGTGGTTGCGGGAATGGCGGCTACGAAGGGATTCCCGCGTTTATTCCGTTGGCGCAGCGCGTCCTTCCGTTGGCGCGGCAGCTATGGCGCAAGCGCGTCCTTCGGGCGCGCTCGCTTTGCGCGTCGCACCCCCCAACACCCTTGCCACGCCACGCTTGCTGTGTTAGCCTTATCTGTCGGTCATCCGTATCATTCGTGGCGCGTTCGCGTGTCGTTGTACTTCATCGTCCCTAGCCTGCGAGGAATATGTTCATGTTGCCCTGCGCCGCC
>JBPCXC010000054.1:0-8369 GCA_051008875.1 bacterium | reverse complement strand
AGATTCGAACTCGCGACCCCAACCTTGGCAAGGTTGTGCTCTACCACTGAGCTATTCCCGCGCAGATGAACCAATAGTGTAGGCGCGCGCGCAGTGCTCGTCAACCGCCGGCGGCGAAGTGTGCGGGTGCCGTCGCCGGCCCGCGGGAACCGCGGCGGGGAGATTCCATCTCCGCAAAAATCCCGCCCGACGGTCGAGAATAAACGCTTGTCTCGCTGTCATTGCGCGCATCATCTCCCCCCGCCGTCATTCCCGCAGTCTGTTAAGCGGGAATCCACACTCGCGGGAGCGAGTGATGCAGACCGAAGGGCTGCTTGCTTTTGATGCGCGCAGACGATGGCGCCTACAACGGATCGCGCAAATGGATGCGCGCGGCGCGCAGGTATTCGGCCATCGACCACATGGTCAGCAGCGCGGCGAGATAGAGCAGCATTTCGCCGACGCGGAAGATGGTCGGGTTGTCCGCCGGGTCGCTGTACAGCAGCACGCAGATGGCGGCCATCTGGAAGCCGGTCTTGAACTTGCCGACGCGGCCGACCGCGACCGCGCCGCGCTCGCCGATCTCGGCCATCCATTCGCGCAGCGCCGAGACCACGATCTCGCGCCCGATGATGATCGCCACCGCGACCGCGAACGGCACCGTGTGCAGCGCCGCGCCGAGCACGTCGGTGTCCGACACCAGCAGCACCAGCGCCGACGACACCACCAACTTGTCGGCGACCGGATCGAGGAAGGTGCCGAGCGCGGAGGCGGCGTCCATGCGCCGCGCGAGGAAGCCGTCGAGCCAGTCGGTCAGCGCCGCGAGCAGGAAGATCCCGGCGAGGATGATCTCGCGCGAGTCGAGCGGCAGGAAATACACCACCACCAAAACCGGAATCAACGCGACCCGGAACAAGGTCAGGAGATTTGGGATGTGGGCGGTCATGGGTGGACGAGCGATGGTCGGGCGGCGGCGGAATCGGGCGCGATTTTAACCGAAACTGGTTTTGGGGAACGGCTTTTGCGCGATGGGGATGCGGTGGCGATGATGCGGTGGGGCGATGCGATCATCATGCAACGGTGTGATTCCTGCTTGCATCGAAAGCGGGCAGGCCTTCGGTCTGCTTCACTCGCTTGCGCGAGTGTGGATTGCTCGTATCGTCCCTGATACGCGCCCTACGGGCTCGCTACGCTCGCGAAAAATCGCTCCGGGCGATTTTTTCCCGCTTAAAGACTGCGGCAATGACGGTGGGGGATATGATTGCGGCAAAAAACGCCAACGGTTTTTCTTTGGCGCAGCGCGCCCGCAAGGGCGCGCTCGCTTATGGCGATCTGCGCTCTGTCGCGACGACTCAATGCAATTGATCATAAATCCGCTGCGCCAGTTTCGGGCTGATGCCGGGCGCTTTCGCCAAGTCCTCGACGCCGGCGCGGGCGACTTCGCGCATGCCGCCGAAGTAGCGCAGCAAACTGCGGCGGCGCTTTTCGCCGACGCCGGCGATGCGTTGCAGCGGCGACTCGGTGCGCGCTTTGGCGCGGCGTTGGCGATGGGCGCCGATGGCGAAGCGGTGCGCCTCGTCGCGGATGCGCTGGATCAAGCGCAGCGCCGCCGCCGCGTTGTCGCCGTCGTGGTCGCTACCTTGATCGTCATCTTTGTCGTTGCGTTTGCCGTCGTTTTTGTCGTCGTTCTTGCCGCCACGTTCACCTCCGCGTTTGCCCGGTTGAATCGCGCGGGTGCGGCCGAATAGGTGCAGGCGTTCTTCGCCGGCGCGGCGTGCCGGGCCTTTGGAGACGCCGAGCAGCGCGACTGAATCGAGCATCTGCAACTCTTCGCAGACGCGCGCGGCGACGCGCAGCTGTCCTTTGCCGCCGTCAACGATGATCAAGTCCGGCATCTTGCCGTCGGCTGCCAGCACGCGTTTGTATCTTCGCATCAAGGTTTGCTCGAGCGCGGCGTAGTCGTCGCCGGCGGCGATGTCGGCGAGGTTGAACTTTCGGTAGTCCGACTTCACCGCGCCGTCGCGGTCGAACACCACGCAAGCGCCGACCGCGCGCTCGCCGAGAGTGTGGCTGATGTCGAAGCATTCGATTCGCGCCGGCGTCTCGGCGAGCGACAGCATCTTGGCGAGCGCGCGCTGCTGCGCCGCGACTTGGCTGTGCTGGGCGAGATGGCCGCGCAGGTGATCGGCGGCGTTGATGCGCGCCGACTCGATCCATCGCGCGCGATGCGCGCGGCAGCGATGTTTGATTTCGATCTTGCGCAGCTTACGCATTTTGTTCGCGCCGCGCGCATCTTTTGGCGAAGAATGCGTCGGCGGACTCTCCTGCGCCAGCGCATCGCGCAATGCGACGATGCCAGTGATCTTTTCGCTCAGCAGAATCTCCGGCGGGCACGGCGCGGCCGCGGCGCCGAGATAATGCTGCGGCAAGAACGCTTGCAGCAACTCGGCGCCGGATAGGTCGAGCGGGTTGCGGCGGATGTGGAAGCGCACGCCGAGATTGCGCCCGTGGCGGATCGAGACCACCGCGAAGCACGCGGCGTCGCCCTCCAGCGCGACCGCGACGATGTCGGCGTCGCTTTGCCCGGCGGCGACGTACTGCCCGGCGCGGGCGCGCTGCAGCAGCGCGATGCGGTCGCGGAATCGCGCCGCGGTCTCGTAGTCCAGCGCGGTCGAGGCGCGCTCCATCTTGTCGGCGAGTTCGTCGATCAACGCGAAGTCGCGACCGCCGAGCATCTCCTTCGCTTGGCGGACATCTTCGAGATAATCGTCGCGCGCGATGCGACCGACGCACGGCGCGCTGCATCGCTTGATTTGGTATTGCAGGCACGGGCGCGTGCGGTTGCGGAAGAACGCGTCGTTGCATTGGCGCAGGCGGAAGATCTTGTGCAGTTGCGCCAGCATCTCGCGCACCGCGCCGGCGCTCGGATAGGGTCCGTAATATTGGTCGGCGCGCGCGCGGCGACCGCGATAGAAAGTGAAGCGCGGAAACTGCGCGCGCGCCGACAGACGGATGTACGGAAAACTCTTGTCGTCGCGCAGCGAGATGTTGTATCTCGGACGTTTGTCCTTGATCAAGTTGTTTTCGAGCAGCAGCGCCTCGCTGTCGGTGCGGGTCTGCTGCACTTCGGCGCGCGCGATCTTGGACACCATCAGGCGCGTCTTCGGACTCAACGCGCCGGCGCGGAAATAACTCGACACGCGGCTTTTCAAGTTCACCGCCTTGCCGACATACAACGCCGCGCCGTCGGCTTGATAGAACACATACACACCCGGACGCGCGCGCAACGACGCCAGAAAACGGGTCGCGTCGAACAAAGGCGCGGATGATGCGGACGATTTGCGCAACGCGGGCGACGCGGGCAACTTGCGCGCACTCATCGCGCCAACTGCGCGGCGATGCGCGCGAACACTTGGTGGAACATCGCTTCGGTCAGGCGGCGGGTGTTGGTGTTGTATCGGCTGCAATGATAACTGTCGAACAGCAGCGGACCGCCGGCGATGCGATGGCGCGCGTTGTGCGCGAACGGATGGCTGCGCTGCGGCAGGCCGAACGCGCGCAGCACCGCGCGATGCGCCAACTGGCCGAGGGCGAGCACCAGTTTCAGATGCGGCTCGGCGAGTTCCGCCGCGAGATAGCGATTGCAGCGCGCGACTTCGTCGCCGCGCGGCTTGTTCGCCGGCGGCAGGCACTTGACCGCGTTGGTGATGCGGCAGTTGCGCAGCGCCAAGCCATCGCCGCGCGCGCGCGACTGCGGCGCGGTGGCGAAGCCGAAGCGATGCAGCGTGCGATACAACAGCAGCCCGGCGTGGTCGCCGGTGAACGGGCGGCCGGTGGCGTTGGCGCCGTGCAGCCCCGGCGCCAGCCCGACGATCAGCAACTCGGCGTCGGGCGCGCCCCACGGCGGCACCGGCTGGCACAAGTAGTCGTTGTGCTCGCGCTTGACCTGCGCGAGAAACGCGGCGAGGCGCGCGCAGTCGCGGCAGTCGGCGCGAAACCACGCGGTCGGTGTGGGGGATTCGCGTTGATCTTCGGCGTTGTTCGTCGCGGGTTTCATCACGCGAATCGTCGCGGGCTTTGCCGCGCGCTTCGTCGCGGTTTCCGTCGCGTGATTCATCGCGCGATTCGCCGCAGGTTTCAGGTTGTCGTTCGCGGCCATAAACTATACAATCGCGTTGCTTCGTTCGCTCAATTCATCCACCGCATCCGCGCATGAAAATCTCGGCATTCGATGCGCGCGTCGGCAACTTGTTGGAGCATCAAGGCAAGTTGTGGCGCGTGCTCAGGAAAAACCATGTCAAGCCCGGCAAGGGCGGCGCCTTCGTCCAACTGGAGATGAAGTGTATCAGCGACGGCGGCAAACTCAACGAGCGATTCCGCTCCGAGGACAAGATCGAAAAGGCGCGCGTCGAGCCGCGCCGGATGCAGTATCTATACGCCGACGGCGCGGCGCATTTCTTCATGGACGTCGAGACCTATGAGCAGATTCCGCTCGACGCCGACGACTTGGCGGCGCAGGCGCCGTTCCTGCTGCCGAACGCCGAGGTCAGCATCAACTTCCACAACGACACCCCGATCGGCGTCGAGTTGCCGTCTACGGTGACGTTGCAAGTGACCGAGACCGAAGCGGCGACCAAGGGCCAAACCGCCGCCAGCGGCGGCAAGCCGGCGACGCTCGAGACCGGGCATCGCGTCACCGTGCCGACCTTCATCGGCGTCGGCGAGAAGATCAAAGTCAACACCGAAACCGGCGCGTATGTCGAGCGGGCGTAGCGCGGCTTGATCGGATTCGCGGCGCGCACTCGGATTGGATTCGCAGCGCGCATTGATGCGCGGTCAATCGTTGTCGTGCAGTCCCGCGCCGGCGCCGACGAGACGCGAGGCTTCGCTGGCTTCGACATAAGTGCGCGCGGCGTATTGCTCCAACTTATTCCACGCCGCATCGCCAATCTCCGCCTCGGCGATGCGCGGTCGGCGCCATCGTTGCTTCGGCGTCGTCGGTTTTTGCTTTCGCCGCGACGGGGATGATTCGGCATCTTCATCCTCTTGTCGGCAGCGCATGAACTCGGCGATCGCGGTCTCGACCGCGCGCCGCGTTCCTTCGACTCGAACTCCGCCGCGGCGGCAGCACAAGCGCGCTTGCGGCCAACTCAGCGCGAAGGCGCGGTCTTCGATTTGCGCCAGCGCGACGACGAAGCCGGCGGCGAGCAACGGATGCGCGATCACGCCGGTCTCGACCGCAAGCCCGGCGTCGTCGAAGCAGTCGCTGAGCGAAGCGCCGGTCGCCAACGGATCGAGCGCGCCGCATCGCGCGCGCCATACGCCGGACAACGACACCGGACCGGACAACAACATCGAATCGGACGATGATATCGAATCGCTCGACGACTTCGAGTCGAGCAACGACTTCGAATCGTTCAACACATCCGTCGCATCGCGCGTCGCGTCGTCCGACATCTTCGCCGTCGCATCCACATCGCACACCGCATCATCCAACATCTTCGCCAGCGCCGCCGCGCCGTTCAGGCGATAGGCGTGCAGCCAGCGCAGCGCTTTGCCGACTTCGTCCGCCAGCCCCCACGGCGCGCCGCCGCCGCGCGCCGCCTTGCGCGCGGTCTGCTCGATTTGGTTGAGCGAGCAGATCATGCGCGCGGCGCGTAGATCCAGTCGTCGGCGTCCATGCGCGCGAGTTCGTCGGGCAGCGGCGCGTGTTGATACATCGTGATCCGCACCCAGCGGTCGGACTTCGGGTCGAAGTGGTTGGCGCCGAAGAACGACAACTTGCAGCGCAGCAGATCGATCGGCAGCATCCGCGCGGCGATCAGGTTGTCGCGGATCTCGGCATACGGCAGCCGCGCCGCGATCTGCACGCGGCGCACCGCGTGGCGATGCTGCGGATGCGCACGCAGGAAGTCCGCGACCGACTTAACCCGGTCGCGCGCGGCGAGATCGGCGCGCAGCGCGGCGACATCGCGCGCATAGGCGAGCGGCAACTCCTGCTCGGCGCCCGGCTCCTCGGCGCGCTCGCCGAGGCGCGGCTCGAGTTTCTCCTCGGACACATACCAAAACCGCGCGCGCGCGTCCGGCGCGGCGTAGTCGGTCGGCAGCGCCCACGCGTATTCGGCGTCGATCGCGCGCAGCAACTCGCCGACGCGCTGCGCGCCGCGGATGCGCCAATGACGCGACTCGTCGCTCGCCATGCACTCGGCCAAGTCGTCGATCAACGCGCCGTGCGGCTCCAGCGCGAGGGTCACCAGCAACTCCTGCCCTTCGACCGACAACGCGCGCGCCGACCAGTCGATCAAGCTGTCCCACGGCGACGTGTTCATCAACACGCCGTCGGCAACGCGCTGTTCGACTTGATTCAAATCATCCTTCAGCGTCTCGACCCGCGCGCGTTGGCGCGCGTCGTCGGTGCGCCAGTTGCGCAGATCGACGCGCGCGCGCGACAAGTATTCGGCGAACGCGGCGCGCGACTTAGGCGTCGCGCAACCGAGCGCGCGCACCCGCGCCAGCGCGGTCTCGCGCGCGTGCATCCAGCGATGCAGCAGCGATGGATGCAGCAGCAGGAACGGCGCCAGGCCGAGTCCGGTGGCGTTACCGACGCCGAGGCGACGCGCCAAGTCGCGCTCCAACTTAACCGCCCGCGCGGGCGCGGCGGCGCGCGCCAGATGCTCGGCGAGGTCGACGCTGAACCAGCGGATCAGCCACACCGCGAGCAACTCGGCGCGGAACGGCGCGGCGAACGCGGCGCGCGCGGCGATGCGCTCGCGGTCGGACAGGCCGAACTTGCCGTTGCCGTACACCGCGGTGGTGCGCATCAGATAGCCGCTGCGCTCGAGCAGTTCGCGCGGCGGCTGCGCGCCGGCGGCGAGGTGCTCGACGACTTGCGCGAACACGCGCACGCTGCGGTTGGCGCGCGACAGCACCAACTCGCTGTGGCGATATCGCCCGGCCTCTTGGCGCGGCACGTTGTCCGCCAGCCGCGCCAGTTCGCGCGCGTCGGGGACGCCGTCGTACAGCGCGAAGGTGGCGTCCCATTCGGTCGCGATGACGCGGTCGGAGCGCTTGTCCGGGGCTAAGTCGTTGGCGAAGCACACCAGCGTGTAGCAATGCCGCGGACCGCGCGCGCGATACAACGCCAGCCCGGCGCCGCGCGCGTCCACCTCCCAGCGCGCGCGCTCGAAGCGCCAGCGGTCGCGCTTCAGGCGGCGCAGCAGCGCGCGCATGAAACTCAACCGCGTCTGGTGGAAGCAGCCCATCCGCGCCAAGCGCATGACTTGTTGCGGCGGACGCAAGGCGACCACGCGCGCGGTCGGCGCGTTCGACTCAAGCGTCGAATCGTCGGCGTCGCGGGCCGGTTTTTCGCGCGGCATCGGCGGGCGTTGGCGACGCGAACGAATGCGTCAGTTGCGACTCGCGCCACGATTGATGTCGCGGCTGGCGTCGCAACCGACGACGCGACTCGTGCGGCGACCGATGTCGCAACCAACGATGCGACTCATACCGCGACTCGCGCCGCGACTCATATCGCGGCGCGGCGGCGGCGGCGTTGCGTGGTCGCCACCAGCGCGAGCAGGGCGAGCGCCGGCAGGAAGAACCATTGCTTCGCCGGGCGATCGGCCTTGCGCTGGATGTCGGCGACCTCCCAGTCGAAGTCGATCTTCTGGCGCTCGGCGGCGCCGCCGAAGGTCAAGTTGTCGACCAAGAACTTGCCGTCCTCTTCGCGCAACTCCAAGCCGGCGGCGTTGGCGAGGCGCTCGGCGCCGGCGCCGGCGGCGCCGAGCGGCAGCATCACCACCTTGTCGACCGCGTCGCCCTCGAGCGTCTCGCCGATGACATGCACGCGCACCTGCGCGTTGACCGGCATCGCCTCGACGACGCGATAGATCTCGCTCGGCGGCACCTTCGCCAGCGGCGAGTAAATCATGTCCATCCAAAAGCCCGGGCGGAACAAGGTGAACGCGATCAGCAGCAGCGCGACGGTCTCCCACGCGGTGGTGCGCACCAAAAGATAACGTTGCGTCGCGGCGGCGAACAGCAGCATCGCGGTGGTCGCCGACGCCACCACCAGGAGCAAGTGCGCCCAACTCTCGATGCCGACCATCAGCAACTCGGTGTTGAAGATGAACAGGAACGGCAGGATCGCGGTGCGGATGTCGTAGGTGAAGCCCTGGATGCCGGTGCGGATCGGGTCGCCGCCGGAGATCGCCGCGGCGGCGTATGCGGCGAGGCCGACCGGCGGGGTGTCGTCGGCGAGGATGCCGAAATAGAATACGAACATGTGGACCGCGATCAGCGGCACCACGAGACCCGATTTCGCGCCGACGATCACGATCACCGGGGCCATCAGCGACGAGACCACGATGTAGTTCGCGGTGGTCGGCAGC
>JBPCXC010000053.1:0-5563 GCA_051008875.1 bacterium | reverse complement strand
GTGGTCACCGCCAACAAGGCGTTGATCGCACTGCACGGCAACGCCATCTTCCACAGCGCGCAAAAGCGCGGCGTGATGGTCGCGTTCGAAGCCGCGGTCGCCGGCGGCATTCCGATCATCAAGGCGTTGCGCGAAGGGCTGGCGGCGAATCGAATCGAATGGCTCGCCGGCATCATCAACGGCACCTGCAACTACATCCTGACGCAGATGGACGAAGCCGACGGCGACTTCGACGAAGTGCTGCGCGAGGCGCAGCGGCTGGGCTACGCCGAGGCCGATCCGGGGTTCGACATCGGAGGCGCCGACGCCGCGCATAAACTCACCATCCTGGCGTCGATCGCGTTCGGCATCCCGCTGCAGTTCGAGCGCGTGCATGTGCAGGGCATCGCCGGCGTCGGCGCCGAGGACATCGCCTTCGCGCGCGAACTCGGCTATCGCATCAAGCATCTCGGCATCGCCCGCCGCGCCGCCGACGGCATCGAGTTGCGCGTGCATCCGACGCTGATCCCGGCGCGCCGCTTGCTGGCGAACGTCAACGGCGTGATGAACGCGATCCTGGTGCACGCCGACGCGGTCGGGCCGACGCTGCACTGCGGCGCCGGCGCCGGCGCCGAGCCGACCGCGTCGTCGGTAGTGGCGGACTTGATCGACGTCGTGCGCGCGGTCACCACCGACCCGCAGAACCGCGTGCCGCACCTCGCGTTCCAGCCCGGCTCGCTGGCGTCGTCGCCGATCCTGCCGATCGATCAAGTCGAGACCGCATACTACCTGCGCCTGAGCGCGATCAACCGCCCCGGCGTGCTGGCCGCGATCACGCGCATCTTCGGCGACAGCGGCATCAGCATCGACACCATCCTGCAAAAAGGCCGCGGCCGCCCGAACGAGCGCGTGACCATCATCATGCTGACCCAACGCACCCGCGAACGCAACATGAACAGCGCGCTTGAACAACTCGGCGCACTCGACACCATCGCCGGCGAGATCGTGCATATTCGGTTGGAGCAGTTGTCGTGAGCGATGCTGCAATCAACCGCGCTATTTCCGTGTATGGATTTTCGTCCGCATCAAAAGCGAGCAGCCCTTCGGGCTGCATCACTCGCGTGCGCGAGTGTGGATTGCTCGTATCGTCCCTGATACTCGCCCTGCGGGCTCGCTTGCGCTCGCGAAAAATCGCTCCGGGCGATTTTTTCCCGCTTAAGGACTGCGGGAATGACGGCGAAGGAGGGCGGGAATCGCGGCGAGCACAGCGACCCCGCGGGGCGCGCTCACTTCCAACGGTGTGCGAGCGCAACAAGCCACTTCCCGCCGCCATTCCGGCTGGGACGCCGGAATCCAGTCGTCCACGGATGGCGATCTTCAACTTGTCGCGGTGGCGTGAACAACCCAACTAAGCAACCCATCCGCATCGCCCGGCGGCAACGCCAATGCCGCTTGCAAGACGCGGACGACAACGACGCGGAGTTGCCGCCGTTGCTGCGGCGCATCTACGAGAATCGCAATGTCCGCACGCGCGGCGAACTGGACTATTCGCTCAAGCATCTCCACCCGCCGGCGCGACTCAAGGGCATCGCCGAGGCGAGCGCGTTGCTGCAGCATGCGCTCGACGCCGAGCAGCGCATCTTGATCATCGGCGACTACGACGCCGACGGCGCCACCGCGACCGCGGTCGCGCTGCTCGGCTTGCGCGCGCTCGGCGCGCGGCGGGTCGAGTACTTGGTGCCGAACCGCTTCGAATACGGCTACGGCTTGTCGGCGCGGATCGCCGAGGTCGCGCTCGCCAAGCGGCCGCAGTTGGTCATCACCGTCGACAACGGCATCTCCAGCATCGACGGCGTCGCGGTGTTGCGCGCCGGCGGAGTCGCGGTGATCGTCACCGACCATCATCTCGCCGGCGAGCAGTTGCCGGCGGCGAACGCGATCGTCAATCCGAATCAACCCGGCTGCGACTTCCCGTCGAAAGGACTCGCCGGCGTCGGCGTGATGTTCTATCTGCTGCTGGCGACGCGCGCGCGGCTGCGCGAGTCGGGCTGGTTTTCACGCACCGGCGACGCCGCGCCGAACCTCGCCGAGTTGCTCGACTTGGTCGCGCTCGGCACGGTCGCCGACATGGTGCCGCTGGATCACAACAACCGCATCCTGGTCGCGCAAGGCATCGCGCGCACTCGCGCCGGCGAGTGCCGGCCGGGCATCGAGGCGTTGCTGCAAGTCGCCGGTCGCGCGCGCGCGCGGCTGGTCGCGTCCGACTTCGGCTTCGTCGTCGCGCCGCGCATCAACGCCGCCGGTCGGCTGGACGACATCTCCACCGGCATCGAATGCCTGCTCGCGCCCGACCGCGCGCAAGCGGACGAACATGCGCGGCGCTTGGACGAGATGAACGCGCAGCGTCGTCGCATCGAACAGTCGATGCAGCAACAAGCGTTGGAGATCGTCGCGCGCATCGAGCAGAGCAACGACGACGCCGAGCGACGCGGATGGTGCTTGTTCGATCCGGCGTGGCATCAAGGCGTGGTCGGGCGGGTGGCGTCGCGCATCGCCGAGACCTCGGGCCAACCGGCGATCGCGTTCGCGCCGGCGCGCGACGGCATGCTGAGCGGCTCGGCGCGCTCGGTCGAGGGGCTGCACATCCGCGACTTGCTCGAGTCGATCTCCATGCGCCATCCCGACCTGATCGAACGCTTCGGCGGACACGCGATGGCGGCCGGCTTGACTCTCGCGCAGGCGCGGCTTTCGACCTTCGCCGAAGCGTTCGCCGAGCGCGTCGGCGCGCATTTCGCCGAGCATCCGCCCGGCGCGCAGATCCTCACCGACGGCGAACTCGCCGCCGAGGAGTTCACCTTGGAGATGGCCGAGTTGATGCGCACCGCCGCGCCGTGGGGGCAACGATTTCCGGCGCCGCTGTTCGACGGCGCGTTCCGCGTCACCGCGCAGCGCGTCGTCGGCGAGCGGCACTTGAAGATGAAGTTGGCGCAACTCGACGGCGCGCGATCGTTCGACGCCATCGCCTTCGGCCAAGTCGAGCCCGGCGACGACGCCGCGCCGCTCGACGCGGTGCGCGCGGCGTATCAACTCGAGGCGAACGAGTACCGCGGGCGCGTTTCGCTGCAACTGCTGGTGAAGCACTTGGAGCCATGCGCCGCCGACGAGAGACACGCGAGCGATGCGACTTGAGTCCGCGGCATTTTCACTTGCATTGACTCGCCGCTTGCCCGCATGAATGACCGCGACCGTGACCAAGCGCAGGACAACGACGACGCCTTGGTCGCGCGCGTGCGCGGCGGCGACAAGCAGGCGTTCAACCTGCTGGTGTCGAAGTATCAATACCGCATCCGCGGTCTGGTCGGCCGCCTGATTTCGGACTCGGCGGAGCAGGAGGATGTGGTGCAGGAGGCGTTCATCAAGGCGTATCGCGCGATCGGTCGCTTCCGCGGCGACAGCGCGTTCTACACTTGGCTGTATCGGATCGCGGTCAACACCGCGAAGAATCATCTCGCGCAGGCGTCGCGCCGTCCGCCGACGCAGGACATCGATGTCGGCGACGGCGCGTTGGGCCGTATGCCGACGCGCTTGATCGAGACCAACACGCCGGATGCGGTGCTGCACAACGACGAGTTGGTCGCGGCGATCCGACGGGCGATCGCCGAGTTGCCGGCGGAACTGCGCCAGGCGATCACCTTGCGCGAACTCGAGGGGCTGCGCTACGAGGACATCGCCGCGGTGATGGACTGCCCGGTCGGCACCGTGCGCTCGCGCATTTTCCGCGCGCGCGAGGCGATCCAGCAGGCGATGGCGCCGCTGATGGACTAAGGCGATGGCGCCGCTTCGACCGAGGCGATGAACTATCGCGCGCGAAAAATGACTAACGACGGCAACCGCGCAAGCATAAAAGCGGCACAATAGCGCCGCGCGGCGCCAAAGCGAAATCACACCACAACCACGACACAGCGACATGACCGACGAGAGAAACGAGCGAATTTCGGAGTTGATCGACTGCCAAGCCGACGCCGGCGCGCGTCAGGCGGTGTTCGATCATCTGCTGGCGGACGACGACGCGCATGCGGCGTGGCGGCGCTATCACCTGATCGGCTGCGTGCTGCGCGGCGAGGTCGTGCGCGCCGACGCCGATCTCGGCGGACGCATCCGCGCGCGCCTCGAGCACGAGCCGACCGTGCTCGCGCCGACTGCGCGCGCGTCGAGTCGAGTCGTCGGCTGGCCGACCGGCAGACGACTGGGCGGCGCGCTCGCGCTGGCGGCTTCGATCGCGTTGGTCGCGGTCGTCGCGCTGCGACCGAACGATGATGTGGGCGGCGAGAGACTGGCGCGCATCGCGCCCGCCGGCGAGCGCTTCGAGCAAGAGGTCGGCGAAATGCTGGCGCAGCACGGCGAGTTCGCCTCCGCGCCGGGACTGAGCGGCTTGGTGGTGTATGCCAAGTTGGTGAGCAATGAGTCGATCAATCGCTGACATGCGCGGTCATCTCTCCCCGCCGTCATTCCCGCAGTCTGTAAGCGGGAATCTCTTTTTTCTTTTCGGCATTGCGTCAGAGTTTAGATTGCCATCTGTGGCGACTGGATTGCTCGTATCATTCCTGATACGCACCCTGCGGGCTTGCTTGCGCTCGCGAAAAAACGCTCTGGGCGTTTTTTTCCGGCGTCCCAGCCGGAATGACGGCGAAATATGACGATGCGCGCGCTGGTTTTGTCTGCGGTGCTGTCGGCGATGCTGTCAACGACGCTAACGAGCGGTCGCGCCGCGGCGGGCGCGGACGATTGGTTGATGAAGATCAATCGCGCCGCGGCGAGTTTGAGTTTTTCCGGCGTGTTCGTGTATGCGCACGACGGCGAGGTCGAGGCGATGCAAGTCGCGCGGCGAGTGCGCGACGACTTGATGCAAGAGCGGCTGTATGCGCTGAACGGCGAGGCGCGCGAGATCGTGCGCGACGCCGATCGCATCTGGTGCTACATCCCGAATCAAAAACTCGGCGTGCACGATCATCGCCGCGCGTTCGCCAGCGGCTTTCCGCGCATCGAAGCCGACGATCTCGACCGCCTGCGCCGGAACTATCGCTTCACCGAAGGCGGCGTCGAGCGCATCGCCGACCGCATGGCGCGCCGCATCGACGTCGTCCCGAACGACGGCTATCGCTACGGCTATCGCCTGTGGGCCGACCTCGAGACCGGCTTGCTATTGCGCTCCGACTTGGTCGGCGACGACGCGCGCGTGGTCGAGCAATACTTGTTCGTGACCATCGACTTGGACGGCGAAGTCAGCGACCGCGCGCTCGAGGCGGTGACGCGCAAGGACAAACTGGTCTGGTATGGCGGCGACTCGCCGGCGCCGAACGACGCGGACGACGCCTCGGCGGATGCGTCCAAGTGGCGCGTCGAGCGCGTGCCGCCGGGCTATCGGCTGAGCCGCTACATCCGCCGCATGTCGCCGCTCGAAGGCGCCGAAGTCGAGCACTTGATCTTCAGCGACGGACTGTCCACCGTGTCGGTCTTCATCAAGGCGGCGCGCGCCGAGCAAAACGACTTGCAGGGCTTGAGCCGCATGGGCGCGGTGCATGTC
>JBPCXC010000052.1:0-24548 GCA_051008875.1 bacterium | reverse complement strand
TGCCGCGCAGAGGAATGCTTTTTTCGTCCTCTGCTTGTTCTTCGTCGGCGTGCTGGCGGCGTTGGTCGTCGAGGTGCATGGGCTGCGCCTCCGGCGGCGCGCGCGGCATCGCGTCGAGGTGCTGTTCAAAGGCTTCTTGCTGCTGTGCGCGTGCCTTGCGATTTTCACCACCATCGGCATCGTGTTGTCGGTGTTGTTCGAGGCGATTCGATTCTTTCGCATCATTCCGCCGAGCGAGTTTTTGTTCGGCTTGGAATGGTCGCCGCAGACCGCGATCCGCGCCGACCAAGTCGGCTCGAGCGGCGCGTTCGGCGCGGTGCCGTTGTTCACCGGCACGTTGTTGATCACCGCCATCGCGATGTTGATCGCGGTGCCGTTCGGGTTGTTGTCGGCGATCTACTTGTCCGAATACGCCAGTTACCGCACGCGCGCGATCGGCAAGCCGGTGTTGGAGATTCTCGCCGGCATTCCGACCGTGGTGTACGGCTTCTTCGCTGCGCTCACGGTCGGGCCGCTGGTGCGCGCCGGCGCCGAAGTGCTCGGGCTGGAGGCGGCGGCGGAGAGCGCGCTGGCGGCCGGGCTGGTGATGGGCATCATGATCCTGCCGTTCGTGTCGTCGCTGTCCGACGACGTCATCAGCGCGGTGCCGAAGTCGCTGCGCGACGGCTCGCTCGGACTCGGCGCGACCAGATCGGAGACGATCAAGCGCGTGGTGCTGCCGGCCGCGCTGCCGGGCATCGTCGGCAGCGTGCTGCTGGCGACCTCGCGCGCGATCGGCGAGACCATGATCGTGGTCATGGCGGCCGGACTCGCAGCGCACTTGACCGCCAATCCGCTGCAGTCGGTGACCACGGTGACGGTGCAGATCGTCACGCTGCTGGTCGGCGACCAGACTTTCGATAGCCCGAAAACGCTCGCCGCGTTCGCGCTCGGGCTGACGTTGTTCGCGGTCACGCTGCTGCTGAATGTGATCGCGTTGCGGGTGACGCGCAAATATCAGGAGCGCTACGAATGAACGCATCGCAAGCAGGGCAGGGCGCGGCGGATTCGTCACCGACTTCGCCATCAACTTCATCGCCGGATTCGCAACAAGCCGCGCGCGATCTCGATCAACTGCTGCGTCGCGGCATTCGCGCGCGGTATCGCAAGGAGCGCAGGTTCCGGCGGTTTGGCGCGGTCTCGATTGCGGTCGGCGTGTTGTTTTTGCTGTGGCTGCTCGCGGTCAGCGCGTTTCAGGCGTCGAGCGCGTTTCATCAAACTTACATCGCGCTCGACATTCATTTGGATGCGGCTCAGTTCGGCGACTCGCGCTCGCACGAGGCAATCGCCGGCGCGCGCTACGGCAAGATCATCAAGGCGACGTTGCGCGCCGAGTTCGCCGACGCCGACACGCGCAAGGCGAAGAAGGAGTTGTATAAACTGGTCAGCGACGGCGCGCAATACGCGCTGCGCGACGCGGTGCTGCGCGACCCGTCGTGGATCGGCGAGCGGCGGCGCATCTGGGTGCTGGCCGGCGGCCAAGTGGACTTGCTGACCAAGGGACACATCAAGCGCGAGCAACCGGCGGCGACACGGCGGCTGTCCGACCGCGCGCTGGGATGGATCGATCAACTACACGCCGACGGTCGAATCGAAAAGCGATTCAACCGACCGCTGTTCACCGCCGGCGACTCGCGCAACGCCGAGGAGGCGGGCATCCTCGGCGCGATGGTCGGCTCGCTGCTGACCATGCTGGCGACCATGCTGCTCGCGCTGCCGGTCGGCATCGCCGCGGCGGTGTACTTGCAGGAGTTCGCGCCGAAGAGCAAACTGGTCGACTTGGTCGAGGTCAACATCAACAACCTCGCCGCGGTGCCGTCGATCATCTTCGGGCTGCTCGGGCTGGCGGTGCTGATCAACTTCTTCGGCTTCGCCAGATCGGCGCCGCTGGTCGGCGGCATGGTGCTGGCGTTGATGACGCTGCCGACCATCATCATCTCCAGCCGCGCCGCGCTGGCGTCGGTGCCGCCGCGCATCCGCCAAGCCGCGCTCGGCGTCGGCGCGTCGGGGGTGCAATGCGTGATCCACCACGTGCTGCCGCTGGCGATGCCGGGCATGCTGACCGGCGCGATCATCGGACTCGCGCGCGCGCTCGGCGAGACCGCGCCGCTGCTGGCGATCGGCATGGTCGCGTTCATCGTCGACGTGCCCGGCGGAATGAACGACCCGGCGACGGTGCTGCCGGTGCAGATCTATCTGTGGGCGGACAGCCCCGAGCGCGGCTTCGTCGAGCGCACCGCGGCGGCGATCATCGTGCTGCTGGTGGTGCTGGTGGCGATCAACGGCTTGGTCGCGCTGCTGCGCAACAAACTGGAAAAGAGATGGTGAACGATAAAACCAAAAACGAAACCGGAATCGAATCATCGTCCGCCGAAGAACTCGATCGCATCGAAACCGTCGGCGCGCCGTTTTGCGACAACCCGGCGATGACTTGCCGCGCGGTGGATGTGCATTACGGCGCGAAGCAGGCGATCTTCGACGTGTCGTTGGACTTGGGGCGCAACGAAGTGCTGGCGATGATCGGTCCATCCGGCTGCGGCAAGTCAACTTTGCTGCGTTGCCTCAACCGCATGAACGACACCATCGACGGCTGCCGCGTGCGCGGCGACATCCACCTGCACGGCCAAGATATCCACGCGCGCGAGATGGACGTGGTCTATTTGCGCGCGCGCGTCGGCATGGTGTTCCAGTCGCCCAACCCGTTCCCGAAGTCGGTGTATGAAAACGTCGCCTACGGCCCGAAACTGCACGGCTTGGCGCGCGGCCGCGCCGAGTTGGACGAAATCGTCGCCACCAGTTTGCGCCGCGCCGGCTTGTGGAATGAAGTTAAAGACCGCCTCGCCCAACCCGGCACCGGCTTGTCCGGCGGGCAACAACAACGCCTATGCATCGCCCGCGCAATCGCAATCCAACCCGAAGTCATCCTGATGGACGAACCATGCTCAGCCCTCGACCCGATCGCCACCGCGCGCATCGAAGCGCTGATCGACGAGTTGAAGCAACGCTACACCATCGGCATCGTCACTCATTCGATGCAACAAGCAGCGCGGGTGTCGCAACGCACTGCCTATTTTCACCTCGGCCGATTGGTCGAGATTGGTCGCACTGATGATTTGTTCACCAACCCATCGCATGAACTGACTGAAGGCTATATCACCGGGCGGTTTGGGTGAGAAGGGGAGTGTTTTCGGTCGTGATTCCCGCATCGTTTCCGCCGGAAGTGAACGCGCCCTGCGAACTTGTATTAACCTAAACTATCATACACCCCAACCAGAGAACCAGCATGACCAACACCAACGACGGGCATATATTCAGACGGTTCGACAGCGAAATGCGGCACCTGCACGGCTTGGTGCTGGAGATGGGCGAGTTGGCGGCGACGCAACTGCGCGATGCGTTGGCGACTTTGCAGCAGCGCGATGTCGCGCGCGCGCGCGCGGTGGTCGAGAACGAAGACAAACTGAACGCCCTCGACGTCGCCGCCGACGACGAGATCGTGCGCATCATCGCGCGTCGCCAGCCGATGGCGCGCGACTTGCGCGAGATCATCGCGGTCGGCAAGATCGTCGCCGAACTCGAACGCGCCGGCGACGAAGCGCGCAAGATCGCCGGCCTCACCATCCGCTTCTACGGCAACGGCGAACACGCCCCAGCCGACGAAGTGCTGCAAGACATCCACGCCCTCGCCGCGTATGTCGAGACCATGCTGACCTCGATCATGCGCGCCTTCGACGACCTCGAACTCGACGACGCCCTCGCGGTGCTCGAACAAGGCATGGAACTCGACGCCCAACTCCAATCCACCCTCGGTCGCCTGCCCGACGATGCCAGCAACATCGTGCCGATCGTGCTCGGCTTGCGCGCCCTCGAAAGATTCGGCGGCCACGCCAAAAATATCGCCGGCCACATCGTTTTTATTAAGCACGGCATAGACGTCCGCCATGAAGGCGTCGAAAGCATCCTGCGGCAGTTGGCGAAAAACGGCGAGTCGAAACAGTCCTGAATCGCCCGGCGAAAACGCAACCGATCGAATCAGGCGGTCTCGCCCTGCAACTCGGCAATCATCTGTTCGCGCATCACGAACTTCTGCGGCTTGCCGGTCACAGTCGCCGGCAACGCATCCTTGAAGCGGATGTAACGCGGAATCTTGTAGTGGGCGATTTGCCCTTTGCAAAAGTTTCGGATATCATCCTCGCTGGTCGCATGGCCGCTTTTCAGCACCAGCCAAGCGCATAGTTCTTCGCCGAATTTTTCATCGGGGAGGCCGAAAACCTGCGCCTCTTGCACCGCCGGATGGCGGAACAGATATTCCTCGATTTCGCGCGGATAGATATTCTCGCCGCCGCGAATCACCATATCCTTGAGTCGCCCGATGATGCTGCAATAGCCATCGGCGTCAATCACGGCGAGGTCGCCGGTGTGCATCCAGCCATCGCCGTCAATCGCATCATCGGTTTGCTGCTTGTCGTCCCAGTAGCCCTGCATCACCGAATAACCTCGGGTGCATAGTTCGCCGCGCTGCGCGACCGGCACGATCGCGCCGCTGTCGTCGGTGATTTTCACCTCGACATGCGGATGAACGCGCCCGGTGGTCGCCACGCGCCGCTCAATCGGGTCGTCGGTGTGGCTTTGGAACGACACCGGACTGGTCTCGGTCATTCCGTAGGCGATGGTAATCTCCGGCATATGCATATCGCTGGTGACCCGGCGCATGATTTCAATCGGGCACGGCGCGCCCGCCATGATTCCGGTGCGCAATGTGCGCAAGTCAAACTGCGCGAAGTCCTTCTCCTCGAGCATAGCGACGAACATCGTCGGCACGCCGTACAGCGCGGTGCAGCCTTCGCTTTGTATGCATTCAAGCACCGGCCGTGCTTCAAAGCCTTCGCCGGGAAACACCATGGCCGCCCCGACCGAGACGCAGCCGAGCGATCCCATCACCATGCCGAAGCAGTGATACAACGGCACCGGGATGCACAGCAGGTCGCGCTCGGTTAAATTCATGCGTCGCGACACAAAGCGGGCGTTGTTGATGATGTTCAGGTGAGTCAGGGTCGCGCCCTTCGGCGCGCCGGTGGTGCCGCTGGTGAACTGGATGTTGATCGCGTCGTCTGGCTTCAATTCGCTGCTGATGCGATCCATGCGCAGCCGCGCAGAGGGTCCGCCGAGTTCGGCGATTTCACTGTAATTGAACATTCCCGCTGTTTTTTGCTCGCCCATGCGCACGACAATGCGCAGATTCGGCAAACGCGCCGCATGCAGTTTGCCCGGCTCCGCCGCAGTCAACTCCGGCGCCAGCGATTGCAGCATTTCGATGTAGTTGCTCGACTTGAACTGCGCCGCCAGCACAAGCGCCTTGCAGGACACTTTGTTGAGCGCGTACTCCAATTCCGCGACGCGGTAAGCCGGATTGATGTTGACCAGCACCAGACCGATATGAGCGCTGGCGTATTGCAGCACAATCCATTCAGCCCGGTTGGGCGACCAGATGCCGATGCGGTCGCCCGGCGCCAGCCCGGCGGCGAGCAGCCCGGCGCTTATGCAATCGACTTGCTCGGCCAGTTGGCGGTAGCTCCAGCGAATGTCCTGCGCGGCGAATATCGCGGCGGTGCGGGTGCCGAATTGCGCGACCGTATCGGCGAGCAACTCGGGGATTGTTTTGCGCCACAACGGCGGATCGAGTTCGCCGATGACATGCGACAAGCCGTTGCGCGCGGCTAGGTCGGTCGCATCGCCGCGCACGCCGTAATCGGGCGCGCCAAGCGATGTGATTGGTTTGCTGATGTCGGTAATCATTCGCGGCGGGGTGATTGCGCCCGGTCTATAGGCTCTGCCAGTCGGTGGATTGCTCGAAGGCATGTGCGGCGCGGTAGATGGTCGCTTCGCGGTAATGCGCCGCCACCAGCATCATGCCAATCGGCAGCCCTTGGCTGAGTCCGCATGGGATGTTCATCGCCGGATTGCCAAGCAGATTGAACACGCAGGTGTTGCCGATCATTTCGAACGCGCGTTGAATGTACAAATCCATCGGCGCATCGGGCGGCGGCAATGGCTGCGCCTTCATCGGCAGCGTCGGCATCAGAAGCAGATCGCAGTCGGCGAACATGCGGTCGTATTCGGCGCGGAACTGACGGCTCAGATTCTGCGCCTTGGCGTAGAATCTGCCGCGGTGGTAGGTTTGGAAATACTCGCCCAAATACATGCAGATCTTGAGGGAGGCAGACAACTCATCGGCGCGCGCGCGCCAGTTGGCGAAATAGTCCACCAAGCCGGTTTGGTACAAGCCGCGGTAGTTGCTGCCGGCGGTGTTGCCATGCATCATCAAGTCCTGCAGCCCCTCGACCGCAATCGCGGTCCAGCAGGCGGGCGCGAGCAAGTGCGATGGCAACGACACTTCATTCACCGTTGCGCCCATCTCGTGCAACTTATCAGCCGCCCGGCGCACAGCCGCGTCGACATCCGCCTCGCTCTCGGCACGGCCGAATCCTTCGCGCAGCAAGCCAATCCTGACGCCATGCAATGATTGCCCCAATGCGGCGGTGTACTTCTCGGTCGGCGGACTGTATTGCCGCGGGTCGAGTCCGTCGGCGCCGGCGAGCACCTCCAGCAGCAAGGCGTTGTCAGCGACATTCGCGGTGATTGGCCCGACTGTATCAATCGTCATCTCAATCGGGAATACGCCGGTGTATGGCACCAAGCCGTGCGTCGGCTTCATTCCATAGCAGCCGCAGTTGCTCGATGGAATGCGAATCGATCCGCCTTGGTCGCCGCCAATCGCCATGTCCACTTCGCCAGCCGCCACCAGCGCGCCGGAGCCGCTGGAGGAGCCGCCAGCGCTGTACCCGTTCTTCCACGGATTGTGCACCGCCCCGGTCGCGCTGGTATGGCTGCCGCCGGACAAGCACAGGTATTCGCAGGTCGCTTTGCCAACGATGGTGCCGCCGGCATCGAGCATGCGCGTGACGATAGTCGCGTCCAAGTCCGGTACATAGCCCTCCATCACCGATGCGCCATTCATCATCGGCACTCCGGCGAGGCTCACGCTGTCCTTCAGCGCGATGCGCTTGCCAGCCAGGGCGCCGCTGGCGGCGCCGCCGACTTCGCATTTGACATACCACGCGTTCATCTGGTTCTCCTGCGGACTCGGGCGCACTCCGCCGACGCGCGGATATTTCACCGGCGGCAGGTTGTCCGGCAAGGTGTTGAGCAGGTCGTATGCTTGCACATACGGCTCCATAATGCGTTGATAGTCGGCGAGTTCGGCTTCGTCCGCCGACATCGAAAGCGACTGCGCCATATGCTTCATCTGCGCTAGGTCGGGGCGTTTGATAGTCATGGTGTTTCCCGGCGAATGGGTGTTTTGGCAAGTGGTTGAAGGCGCGGGCGAGTTCGGCTGGTTCGGCGACGGCGTGTCCGGCAGTCCCGGCCGCGTTTCGCCCAAGCCGATGAACTTGGCGAGGAAATCAGGGCTTCGCGCCTCCGCCGCGGTCACCTCGGCGCGGATTTCGCCGCGCTCCAGCACCAACAGCCGATCGGCCAAGCCGGCGAGGAAATCGAAGTTTTGCTCGACCAGTAAAATGCTGAGCCCATTGTCCTCGCGCCGCCGCCGCAGCAGATCGCCAATTTCATTGATGATGGACGGCTGTATTCCTTCGGTTGGCTCGTCCAGCAGCAGCATGACCGGATCCGCCATTAGGCACCGCGCGATCGCCAGCAGTTGCTTTTCACCGCCGGACAAGTAGTCGCCTTTGCGCTCAAGCAACGGCTCGATGCGCGGAAACGATCGCAGGATGCGATGGATCGCATGCTCTTCGTCCGCGTCGCTGTGCAACGCGAAGCGCAGATTGTCGCGCACCGTCAGTTGCGGGAAAATCTCGCGTCCTTGCGGGACATAGCCCAAGCCGAGCCAACTGCGGCGGTGCGCCGGCAAGTTGGTGATGTCTTCGCCATCAAAGGCAATCACGCCGCTGCTGCTCGGCAAGTAGCCCATCAAGTGCTTCAGCAAGGTAGTCTTGCCCATGCCGTTGTGGCCGAGCAGCCCGACGACCTCGCCCTCGCCGACTTCAAACGAGATGTCGCGCAGTATCGGCACGTTGCCGTAGCCTCCGTGTAATGCGCGCACCTCCAGCAACTTCCCGCCGCTCACGCCGACCTCCCCAGATACACATCGCGCACCGCCGGCTCGGCCAGCACGAAGTCAACATCGCCTTCGCACAGGATTCGTCCTTGGTGCAGCACCGTTACATGCTCGGCCAGCATGCGGATGAAGTGCATGTCGTGCTCGACCACAATCACCGTCGCTGTTTGGTTAATCTCGCGGATGATGCTGGCGATCAACTCGACCTCGCTGCCGCTCATGCCGGCGACCGGCTCATCCAGCAGCACCAGCCATGGCTCGGTCGCCAGAGCCATCGCGAACTCGACCAACTGGCGTTTGCCGTGCGCCAGTTGATTGAGCAATTTTCCGATTATATCGCCCAACTCGAATCGCTGTATCATCTGCTCGGTCATGCGGTTGGATTCGGCCACGGCGTATTTCCTGCGCGCCGCCAGCCAGATGTTCTCCCGCACCGTCAGTCCATCCATCACGCTTGGAACTTGGGTTTTGATGCTGACCCCGCGGTTGGCGATTTGATGTGGCCGCAACGCGGTGCACTCCTCGCCGCGCAGCAGAATCCGCCCGTCGTCGGGGCGCAGGATTCCGGTGAGGCACTTGAAGAACGTGCTTTTGCCGGCGCCATTGGGACCGATCAAGCATCGCAACTGCCGATCGCGGACGCGCAAGCGGATGCGGTCGAGCGCCGTCATGCCGCCGAAATGGACGCTCAGGTCATGCACTTCAAGCGCGATGCTGGTCATCGCTTCGGTCGCGCCTCGGATGTGTCGGCGCGATTGCGCTCGCTGAGCCGCCGCTGCTGCGCGTGGCGCTGCGGCATCAGGCGCGCTAGCAGTGCGGTCAAGGTCGGCAGGAAGCCGTGCGGGAAGCGCAGCACCGCGACCACCAGCAGCACGCCCATAATCAAACTGTTGTCAATCAAACTCTGCTGGCCGAGCGTGAACTTCAGCCAGCCAAGCACCGCGGCGCCGATCACCGGGCCGATGAGCGTGCCGACGCCGCCGATAATCACCCAGATAATCGCCTCGGCGGATTGCCCGAGGCTGAACAAGCCCGGGGTCACGATCTCCGACCAGTTCGCGTACAGCGCGCCGGCGAGCCCGGCGATTCCGCCGCCGATGCTGAACAGCGCTGTCTTGAATGCGTGGATATCATAGCCGAGCAGTTGCAGGCGAGTCTCGTTCTCTCGGATGCCGATGATGATCCGCCCGAAACTGTTGGACAGCAGCCAGCGGCAAGCGGCGAGGCACAGCAGCAATACGACGAAGCAAAAATAATACAACTTGCCGTCGACCAGCCAAACTTCCGAATCCCACGGCAGATGCAAGGTGGGGAATCCGGGAATGCCGTTGAAGCCGCCAAGACGCGCGGTGCCGATGACCCATTCCTGTCCGGCGGTGGCGTTCATGAACTTGAACAGGATCAAGGTGACCACTAATGTCACCACCGCCAAATACACATCCCCGAGGCGGCCGTAGAACATCAAAGCCCCCAGCACCGCGGCGAACAGCGCCGCCACCACGATGGCAAGGAAGAACGCAGACCACACGGCGCCGAAGTTGATTGCCGCAATCGCGAAAGTGTAGGCGCCGATGCCGAAGAACGCGGCTTGCCCGAAGCACAATATGCCGCCGTAACCCCAGATTAAGCCCAGGCTCAAGGCGAAGATGCCGTAGATGATCAGCAGGGTCAGGGTGTAGTAGTCGGCGATCAGCGGCAACAGCGCCATCACTACCAAGCCGATGAGGAATCCACCGACGATCTGTTGCCATGTCGCCATTGCCGGGCCGGGGTGCGGCGATTAGGTCCAGTTGCGGAAATATCGGCCGGAAATTCCCGAGGGCAACATTCGCAGCAGCAGCAACGCCACCGCCAGCAATGCCAACTCGCCTACGATCGGCGTTGCCACGACGGTGAAGACTTGCGAAATCACGCCGAACAAGCCAGCGCTGGCGACCAGCCCGGTGACCACCGAAGTGCCGCCGGAAATCACTGTGATGAAGGCTTTGGCGATGTAGTTCGCGCCGCTGCCCGGCGTGAGTCCAACCAACGGCGCCAATACGCCGCCGCCTAGCCCGGCCAGCGCCGAGCCGCAGGCGAATGTGACACTGTACACGCGCCCGCTGTTGACGCCGAACGCGGCGGAGATCGCCCGGTTCTGCATTGTCCCGCGGGCGATCAAGCCGAATCGAGTGCGGCTTAGCAAAAGCCAAATGACGAACACCAGCGCCGCCGCCAGAGCAATCAGCAGCAGGCTGTAACCGCTGACTTGATAGCCGCCGATGCTGAAGCCGCCGATCGGCAACGGGATGCCGGTGGTGGTGTTGCCGAAGATCATCGTCATGCCGCCGACCATGATGAGGCTCAAGCCCCAGGTCGCCAGCATGGTGTTGATCAACTTCCCGTACAAGGTGCGGATAATCAGCCGCTCGACCAATATCCCGAACAACCCTACCACCAGCGGCGCCACGAGCAGCATCGAAAGCCAGATGTTCAATCCAAGGCTATGGGCGGTGATTGCACAATAACCGCCTAGCACCAGGAACTCGCCGTGCGCCAGATTGATTACCCGCATCATTCCGAAGATGATGCCAAGCCCGGCGCTGATCAGCACCAGCACCGCCACCGAATACAGAATGCCGAGCAGGAAAACGACGAGTTGAGCCATCACCGTTTCCCGCCGGCGCGGCCGGGGCGTTCAGGTGCCGAGTTCATATTGCTGGTTGTCATCCGGATTTTCCTTTAGATTGCACACGGTTTGCGTGTCAACCGGCTGACGCTGCGGGAAACTTTCCACCACGGTCAGTTGCTGCGCCTGAAGTTCCATCACATGCACATCGAGCACCGCGTGATGCGTGATTGGATCAATCGTGACCAGCCCGGAGGGACCTTCGACCTGAATGCCGCTTTCCAGCGCGCTAATCAACGGGCCTTGCTCGGTTCCACCGGCTTGGCGTACCGCCTCGGCCCACAACTTGATGCCTTGATACTGCGACACCGCGATTTCATGGATGCTGTCGGTCGAGCCTGCGCCGTATTTGCTTTCCCACTTCTGCAAGAACGCCCGATTGGCCGACGACTTGCCGGTCTTGGCGTAGTTATATGCCACCAGGATTCCATCGCCTTCCTCGGGCGTCAATACGATATGCTCGTTGCCGGCGCCGAGCGTGGTTGATGCCATCGGGATACGCGTGTTCATGCCGGTCGCCGCCCACTGTCGATAGAACGACAGATGCGCGCCGCCGACCAGCACCGAGATTACCATGTCCGGCGCGGCGTTCTGAATTTTGGTGATGGTCGCGCTGAAGTCGGACACATCCAGCGGGAAAAAGTCGGTCTGCACCGCATCCGCGCCGTTCTCGCGCAAATACTGCTGCACCCACTTGGCGGTAATCTGCCCATAGTTGTAGTCCGCCGCCAGAATATAAGCGCTCTTGCCCCAGCGCTTGATTGCCTCGGGAATCAGCACCTCGACCTGCTGCGCCGGGGTGACCCCGGTGCAAAAGATGTTACGGTCGCACACGCCGCCCTCATACAGGACATTGTAGAAATAAGGGATCTTGCTTTTGCGCAGGGTAGGGCGGATCGCCTCGCGCGACGCCGATAAGATGCCGCCGTGCACCACGTCCACTTTATCGCGGCGCGCCAGTTGCTGGCCGTATTGGGTGTATAGCGCCATGTCCGACTGCGTGTCGTAGGCGATAATCTCGACCATCCGGCCGCCCAGCCCGCCGCTGTCGTTGATTTCATCAACCGCAAGCCGCTCGGCATGGTCCATCGGCTTGCCGTAGGCATCGAAATTGCCGGAGCGGTCGAGCACCGAGCCAAGTTTGATGTTATCAGCGGCGCGTGCAAGATAGGGCATCGCGCCGGGCAACAGGCCAGCGGCGCCGAGCGCCGTCGTGCGTTGAATGAATTTTCGTCTGTCTTGGTCCATGGGAATGGCCTCGCGGTGAAGTGTTGGGTTGGATGTTTGATCACGACCGACTGATCCAAATCAGCCGTCGTTTGTCTTGGCGTCGCGCTTGGTTGTCTGATCGGGGGAGGGCGGCGTGTCGCGGTCATCCTGAGCGCGCCGATCGGTGCGGGTGCGGTTGAGCGCATCCGATGCCCGCGTGGCAAGGTTCGGGTCAATATCAAGCCCGATCTCCTCGCCGAGTTTCTTCAGCGCCGGCAGTTGCACCGACATGGCGAGAATCGATTCCATCGTCTCGGTGAACGGCGAGCGCGAGCGGTCGCCTTCTTTGCCGCCGAATCCGGCGCCGCTGATATGGTTGATTCGAATCCCCTCGATCTTCTCAAGCGGCTTGCTGATCTTCTCGGCGATCTCGGGCAATGTCTCGATTTTCTGCCGCTCCAGTTGCATCCGAATGATCTTCTCGCTCATCGCGTTCTCAGCCGCGATGATTGCGCTGCGGCCATCGGCCTTCGCCTGCGCGGTTGTGATGTCCGCCTTCGCCTGCAACTTTGCCGCCTCAGCCTCGCTGCTGGTCTTCTTCAGCAGATTGTCGGCGACGCTGCTGGTCGTTATGGCATCGACATCGCGTTGCTCCTGCGCGTGCAAAATGGCTTGCTCCTGCTTGCGCTTGGCGGCAAGCCGCTCCTTTTCCGACTGAGTCTTCTCCTGCGCGCGAATCACATCCCCGCGGGTCTCCTCCAGCGTCGCTTCCGCCTTGAGTTCATCGGCGCGCTTGTTCGACAGCGCGATGCGGCTGGCGATCTGCATCTCCTCGGCATCCTTCAAACTGTTGATCTCATGCTGCCGCAGCGCAAGGTCGCGCTCGATCTCGTACTCGCGCACACCGCGTTGCCGCTGCAACCGCGCCTCATCGCTCTTGCGCGCCTCTTGCTCGGCGATGATTGCCATCCGCGATTCGCTTTCCGCCTTGAGTTTGCTGACGCTCTCGCCGAGGCTGATTTCGGCGGTTTGCTGCTGCTGCTCGAATTCGACCCGGTCGCGGGTCTCGGTCAAGTTGGTGGAGCGGATCGCGATTTCCGCGCTGGCTTCGATCTCGGCGCGCTTTTTGCGATTCTCCGATACGATCTCCGCCACTCGGCGCAACCCTTGGACATGCAGAATGTTGTTGTCGTTAAGCGCCGAAAGGGCGGATTGGTCAAGTTTCACCAGCGCTCCGCTTTCAAGCAGCAGCCCGGCGAAAGCCAGCCGGTCGCCCAATCGGGCCTGCACCGCCGCCGCCAAGTCCGCACGATTCTGATGCAGTTCGCTCAAATTCCGCCGCGAGACCTCAGCCTGCATGGCATCAATGAAGAGGCCTTTGAACAGCGCGGCGAGATCTTCGCTATTCAGATTCATCGCCCCCACGCTGCGCGCCGCCTGACGGACGCCCTCGTCGGTCGGCTGCACCCGGAGCACGAATTGCATCACCAGATCGACCGGAATATGGTCAGCAGTCATCAGCATCCGTTCGCTATCGCAATGGATGGTCAGCGTGATGCTGTTGGTCGATAGTCGCTCGACCGCATGCAAAAACGGAAGCGACAGACACCCGCCGTCCAACACCACTTTCTGCCCGCCAAACCCATTCCGAATCAGCGCAAACCCGCGTCCAGCCTTCTTAAAATAGGCATTGAACACAATAATCAGCACCACCAGAACAATCAGTGACACCAAACCAATTGTGATAATAGTCATTGGTGTTTACCTGCGTGAAAGACTATTTGGATATGCTCAATTCGCTCAATCCGTCGCTGTTGGCGGGGTTGGCTGAAATTTTGTATCCAACTTCAGATAGTCCATAGCATAATTCACATAACAAGACCGGAACTTTTTCTTCGCCAAGTCCGCAAAATTCTGCCAGCGCGTGTAAATCGTGGCCAATGTGTCATCAGGGGGCGGGGCGGTGCCGGCTGTCCAAATAAGGGTTTTGGGGTCGGGATATGGGGCGGTCGCGGTAGGTCCGAAGCCATCGTTGGCATAGATGCCAGTGGTTACCACGCCTGGGTCTGGAAAGGGCTGAGTGGTGAGGTCAAACGCATTCGCATAATATCCCATCGCAGAGTTTGGCGTCTGCGGGGTTGGGAAAAACGGAAGTCGCATGGCTCCAAGTTCGGCCACCGAATTCATATTATCCTGAATTTGCACTGAATAATCTCGTCCGCCAACTCGATCGGATGCTTCAAAAATGTCAATCTTATCGTAGCCGCTGTTCAGCAACTCCCGGGCTGCTGTCATCCCTGCTATGCCGGCTCCAATAATCGCAATTCGTGGAATTGACGCTGGTGCCTGGCCGATCGCTGTCAGTTTCGCATTATCCAATAGTTTAAAAAATTGAAGTTCATGTCGGCCGAGTTGGGCCAGCCAAATCGCCACGGGTTGACATTTGGGATGTACGTATCATGGCTCCCTGAACACGTCGCGAATACGTCGCGAATTTTGGCATTCTTGGTTCCTCAAAGAGGTGGGCGGTAGGTGACGAGAATAATATAGTATAGGCTGGCGTCGTTTCTATAACTTTACATAATATACCTTATGCGAGGTAAGTGATGAGTTCGGGTGCGCCACCGGGGGCTTCTTCCCGTTACCTCGACCTCCGAATATTCCTCAAATGCCCGCGCCGGCTCTGCGCCTCGATAAAAATCCGCGCCACTTCCGGATACCGTGCCTTGATTCGCGCCTCCAGCGAACTGATGGTGTGCTCGACGTCCGCCGAAGACATCGAATCGGCGAAGTCCAAACTGATCGTCAGCAGCACGTCCTGCGGGCCGAGGTGCATGGTCAGCACTTCGTTGATGTTGAGGATCGAGCCGCCGTGTTGCGCGAGGATGCGGCGGATGCCGTCGCGCACTTCGTGGCTGGCGGCTTCGCCGATCAGCAGCCCCTTGCTCTCGTATGCCAGCACCATCGCGGTCACGCTCAGGATCACGCCGATTGCGATCGACGCCATCGCGTCGAAAACCGGGTTGCCGAACCACTGCGTCAGGCCGAGTCCGATGGCGGCGAAGATCAAGCCGAGCATCGCCGCGCTGTCCTCGAACAGCACCGTGAACACGGTCGGGTCCTTGCTCAGGCGCACCGCCTCGAAATAGCCGGTGGCGGCGCCTTTCTGGCGGCGGAACTCGCGGAAGGCGACGATCCAGGCGACGCTCTCGAACACCATCGCGGCGGCGAGCACGATGTAGTTGACCTCCGGCCGCAGCACCGGCGTCGGCGCGAGCAGTTTGCTGAAGCCTTCGTATAGCGACACGCCGGCGCCGATCGCGAACACCATGATCGCGACCACGAACGCCCAGAAATACAACTCCATGCCGTAGCCGAACGGATGGTGCTCGTCCGCCGGCTGCGCCGCGCGCTTCATGCCCCACAGCAGCAAGCCCTGGTTGCCGGTGTCCACCACCGAGTGGATCGCCTCGCTCAGCATCGCCGAACTGCCGGTGATGCCGGCGGCGATGAACTTGGTGATCGCGATCAAGCCGTTGCCGACCAACGCGGCGAGAACGACCCATTTGGAGCCGGATGCCTTCTTCAATTGCGGGAACTTTCGGCGCGCGCGCCGTTCCTCATGCGATGTGTTTCATTTCTGTTTTTAGTCATTTTTTCAACAAGTTTTATCCGGTTTGTGATGGAATGGAATAAGTTCCGGTCGCATGCGCGACCAGCGCGTCGGCGTCCAGCGCCGCGTTTGCCGACGTGCCCGCCGCCGCGGTTGCCTTGTAGATGCCGCATTCGCACACCGCCAAACGCTTGCCGAGTTTCAGCAGCCCGGCGCTGCACAGCAGGTCGCCCGGCGGCGGCTTGCGCAGGAAGTTGATCGACAAGTTGGTGGTCACGGCGAGTTCGATCGGACCGAGGTTGGCGAGGATGACCGCGTAGAACGCGCTGTCCGCCAGCCCCATCATGATCGGTCCGGCGACCGTGCCGCCGGGACGCAGGAACTCGTCGCGATGCTCGGCGCGCATCACCACGCGCTCGCGCGTCAGCGACTCGATGCGCAAGCCGAGGAAGGCGAAGAACGGCATGCGCTCGCGGGCAATCCGATTGAACTCGGCGACGCTCAGTTTGGCGGTGTCGGTGGGCATGGGCAAAGGTTCGGCGCGCGGGCTGCGGCGGACGCGGATTGTGGCGGCGCGGATGGCAGCAAACGTTGGCGGCGGCGGGCGCGGATTGCGCGACGGCGCGGGCATAGTATAATCGCGCAGCGCAATCGTCCGCCATCGCATCCGGCCCGTCATCGCATCCGCCATCACCGACCATCACTCCGCCGGCTCGATCGCGCCGACCAGATCGTTGCCAAATGCCGACTCGAGTTCCGATTATGCTGATTCTACCACCCGCCGCGCATCGCGTGATCGCGCGCGCAATCGTGGCACGCGCCGTCGCACGCGCCCTTCCCCGCCGTCATTCCGGCTTGGACGCCGGAAAAAAACGCCTGGATCGTTTTTTCGCGAGCGCAGCGAGCCCGAAGGGCGAGTATCAGGATGATACGAGCAATCCAGTCGTCCACGGATGGCGATCTTCAATCTGGCGCGGTGGTGTGAATAAGTCGTGGAATTTCCGTTTGCATCAAAAGCCAGCAGCCCTTCGGTCTGCTTCACTCGCTTGCGCGAGTGTGGATTCCCGCTTACAGACTGCGGGAATGACGGCGAGGGGATTGCGGATATGACGGCGAGGGGATATGCGGGAATGACAGCGATCTTCCGCGCTAACTCGTTAACCCGCTAACTCGCTAACCCAATGATCGCCGCGCAGCGCAAAGCCCATCGCATCATCTGGCTGTTGCTGGCGCCGTTGCTGGTCGTCGCCCTGCTCTATCTCGGCCGTCCCGGCGCCGACCTTTCGCCGCCGAACGCGCAAATCCCCGCCGCCTCGACCGCGCCCGGCAAAGGTGCGTTGCCATGACGGCGCAACCTGTTGCGCCGGGGCGATGGTGGGCGCGACTTGTTGCGCCGGGGCGATGGTGGGCGCAACCTGTTGCGCCGGGGCGCCGACGGGCGCATCCACCCGCTCCAACCGAATCGAGTCCCCGCGCATGAGTCACGGTTTCTCGCTCAAGCCCAACGCGCGCAAACTATTGTACGACGCCTGCGTCGTGCTCTGCATCGGACTCTATCTGCTCGGCTTCATCCAAATCACCCGCTTCGCGCAGCACGACTTGCGCGGCGTTTCCGAGTTGATCGCGTGGATGCGCGCGTTGTCCACTTGCGCGTTTTGGATGCTCACCGTCGTGCTCAGCATCGGTCCGTTGGCGCGACTGCATCGCGTCTTCCTGCCGTTGTTGTACAACCGCCGCCATCTCGGCGTATGCACCTTCGTCGTCGCGCTCGCGCATGCGGCGGTCGCGGTTTACTTCTATCACGCATCAGGCACGCTCAATCCGATTCTCTCGATCTTCGCCTCCGGCGGCGCGCTGCCGTTCCAGGCGCTCGGCGCGCTCGCGTTGCTGATCTTGTGCGCGATGGCGATCACCAGCCACGACTTCTGGAACGCCCGCCTCGGCGCGCCGAAATGGAAGACGCTGCACATGCTGGTCTATCTCGCCTATGCGTTGATCGTCGCGCACATCGCGCTCGGCGCGCTGCAACAAGGCGGCACCGGGCTGCTGCCGTGGATGGCGCTGGCGAGCGTGCTGTGGCTCGGCGCATTGCATTGCCTCGCCGCGCTGCGCCCGTTGCTCGGCGCCGGCGACGCAACGCGCATTCATTCCGCCGCGAACATGCCGGGCGCGCAGCAATGGGTCGCGGTCGCGCGCTGGCGCGACATTCCGGACAATCGCGCCGTGGTCGCGTCCATCGGCGGCGGCGAACGCATCGCGCTGTTCCGCTACGACCGCGCCAAACTCGCGGCGGTCTCCAACGTCTGCGCGCATCAAGGCGGCCCGCTCGGCGAAGGCCGCGTGGTCGACGGCCTGATCACCTGCCCGTGGCACGGCTTCCAATACCGCCCCGAAGACGGCTGCTCGCCGCCGCCGTTCAACGAGCGAATCCAAACCTACCGACTGAAGATCGAAGCCGACCAAGTGTTCGTTGACCCAACCCCGCTCCCTGCTGGCGCACCGCGCCCAGTCGCCGAAATCCCCGCCGCGGAGATGCGCGATGATGGATAAGAATTCGCAATCGAAAACGTCGCAGTCGAACACACCGTCGCGCAATGACTCGCCGTTCTTCGTCGGCTATCTGCCGATGCCGTCGTCGTTGCGGTGGTTGTATTGGCCGCTCGGCTTGGCGTTGGTTCTCGCCTGCGGCTATGCCGGCTTTTCGGTCGCGCGGCATCAGGCGCATACCCATCCGTCGTATTGGAGCACCGCCGCGACCACGACCTATCACGGCATCCTGACGCGCGCGCCTTATGCGGTGCTGCATCGTCCCGACGCGAGCCATCCGCTCGGCGTCGAGTCGGTGATGCTGGTGCGCCACGGCAAGCACGCCGCCGACTTGCCGGCGCGCTTCGAGGGACAGGCGGTCGCGGTCAGCGGCAATGTAATCGCGCGCGGCGGCTGGCGAATGCTGGAGATCAGCGGCGCCGACGCGCTCGAGCCGAGCGCGCGGGTCGCGCCCGGCGCGCTCGCTGCGCGGCTGGATGCGAAGCCGCTCGGCGCGGTCGCGCTGCGCGGCGAGATCGCCGATTCGAAATGCTTTCTCGGCGTGATGAAGCCCGGCGCCGGACGCATCCACAAGGCCTGCGCCGAAGTCTGCCTGCGCGGCGGCGTGCCGCCGATGCTGATCGCGCAAGACGCGCAACAGCGACGCTTCGGCTATCTGCTGGTCGGCGCCGACGGCGCCAGCGCATCGACGCGCTTGGCGCCGTTCGCCGCCGAGTTGGTCGAAGTCCGCGGACAACTCCACCAGCGCGGCGACTTGTTGTACATCACGTTGGACGAGGACGGCGTCGAGCGGCTATAGCCGTCGTCGCTCGCGTCGCCGCCCGCGCAGCCATGGCGAACCTGCTGATCGTCGCCAACATTCCATCGGACAACACCCGCGCGTTGCGCGAGGCGGTGCGCGCCGGCGCTGCGCGCGACGACATCGTTGGCGTCGAGACGCGCGTGCTGGCGCCGGCGGCGGCGGACGCGGACGATGTGTTGCGGGCGGACGGCGTAATCCTCGGCACCACCGAAAACTTCGGCTACATGAGCGGGCTGATCAAGGACTTCCTGGAGCGCATCTACTATCCATGCTTGGAGCGCACCGAAGGCCTGCCGGCGGCGGTGTATGTCAAAGGCGGCTTGGACGGCGCCGGCGCGAAGGCGAGCGTCGAGCGCATCCTGACCGGACTGAAATGGAAACTGGTGCAACCGACGCTGGTGCTGACCGGCGATTATGGCGACCACGGCGCCGAGTTCCGCGTGCAATGCGAAGAACTCGGCGCATTGATGGCGGCTGGGCTGGAGGCGGGGATTTTTTGATGTGGCGTGGTTGCGATGGTAGCGACGATTGCGGCGAGCGTGCGATGCATTATATCGCCGCGATCAGCATCGCCCGGCCGTCATTGTCGCACTCACCCTTCCCCGCCGCCATTACCGCGCCACCGCCCACGCCGTCATTCCGGCATCCAAGCCGAAATGACGGCGTGGGGGAAGAGGACTGCGCGTAAAAAACCCGAGAGCGTTTTTACACGTATTGCCTTTTATGCCCTACCCGCCTTGCGGATTAACGTGGCACCGCTTGATCAAAACAACGCAGTTTGATCGCGACCGCGAGATGCTCCGGCGTGATGTTCGGTTGCTGACTCAAGTCGGCGATGCTGCGCGCGACTTTGAGGATGCGGTGGTAGGCGCGCGCCGATAGGTCGAGGCGCTCCATCGCGTCGTCGAGGAGTTGATGGCCGGCGGCGTCGAGCGCGCAGATATGTTCGATCTGGTTGCCGTGCAGCAGGCTGTTGGTCTTGCCCTGACGCTGTAATTGCAGATGGCGCGCGCGCGCCACGCGTTGGCGGATGGTCGCGCTGGTATCGTCGTCGCGCGTGCTTTGGCTGAGCACGCGGTGCGCGATGCGCGGCACTTCGAGTTGGATGTCGATGCGGTCGAGCAGCGGTCCCGACAAGCGCGCGCGATAGCGCAGCACGTGCCCGGGGGTGCAGCGGCAGCGTCCGGATTCGTCGCCGAGATAGCCGCATGGGCAGGGATTGCAGGTCGCCACCAGCAGGAAGTTCGCCAGATAGCGGGTCTGCTGCGCCACGCGCGAGATGTGGATCACGCCCGATTCGAGCGGCTCGCGCAACGCCTCGAGCACCTTGCGGTCGAACTCCGGCAACTCGTCGAGGAACAGGATGCCGTTGTGCGCCAGCGAGATTTCGCCCGGGCGCGGAATGCCGCCGCCGCCGATCAACGCCGCGCCGGACGCGCTGTGATGCGGCGAACGGAATGGCCGCCGCATCCAGTTCGCCGGATCGAATCCGCCCTGCCCGAGCGACTCGATCGCCGCCGTCTCCAACGCCTCGCGCTCGCTCATCGCTGGCAGAATGCTCGGCAACCGAGCCGCCAGCATGGTCTTGCCGGTGCCCGGCGGACCGGACAGCAGCACGCTGTGCGCGCCGGCGGCGGCGATCTCCAGCGCGCGCTTGGCGAACGGCTGGCCGATCACATCGCGCATGTCTTCGTGCTGAATGGTTTCGTGCTGCGTGGCGTCGTGCCGCGCGGCGTCCCCGACCGACGTCGTCGGCGCGAGCACCGGCGGAATCGATTCCTGACGATTGAGCATCGCGCAAATCTGCAGCAGCGAAGTCGCGCCGAGCACTTCCACGCCGCTGACCAGCGCGGCTTGGCTCGCGCTGCCTTGTGGCAACACCAGCGTGCGCTCGCTCTGGCGCAACGACAGCGCCACGATCAAGCCGCCGCGGATGTCGCGCAACTCGCCGCTCAGCGCGAGTTCGCCGAGGAAGACATGGCGCGCGATGTCGTCGCCGCGCACTTGCCGGCTGGCGGCGAGCAGGCCGATCGCGATCGGCAGGTCGAAGCGCCCGCCCTCCTTCGGCAAGTCCGCTGGCGCGAGATTGACGATGATGCGCTGGCGCGGGAACTCGAAGTTCGAGTTGAGGATCGCGCCGCGCACGCGGTCGCGGCTTTCCTTCACCGCGGTCTCGGGCAGTCCGACGATCGAGAACTTCGGCAAGCCGCGGGCAAGATGCACCTCGACCGTGACCTGCGGCGCGTCGGTGCCGGATTCGGCGCGGCTATAGACGATGGCAAGGGACATCCTTTTTCCTCCGTGTGTTCCGTGTCTGCATTCCCGCGCGCGGATGCGGGCGCGGCTCCTGTGCACCGATGTGCGCTGATAGTATATCAGTTATTCACGATCATCACCCATTCCTCCGCTGCGCGCAAGCCGCAATTCTCGCTCCATCTCAGCAACTTGCCGCTCCAATTCGTGCAACCGCTCGCGCGTGCGGCGCAGCACCTTCTCCTGAATCTCGAATCGCTCGCGCGTGACCAAGTCCATGCGCTCGAAGTTGGCGCGGATCGCGGCCTCGATGTGGTCGCGCGCTTCGCGTTCCAACTCCGGCGGCAGCAGCGCGGCGAGGGTTTCGTGCAGTCGGTCGCGCATCGTCTTGCCGCTCAGATCGGGTCGGCGGCGACGTATTCGATGTGCGCCAGATCGCGCAGCGTGCCGCGCCAGTTCTCGTACAACTCGGCGGCTTTGCGTCGGAAGATGATCTGCCGCGCTTGCTTGCCGGCGATCTCGCCGCTGATGTCGTGGCGTCGCCGCTCGAGCACTTGCACCAAGTGATAGCCGTTGCGCGTGCGCAGCGGCGCGCTGGTCTGGTTCAACTCCAACTTGCGCACCGCTTGCTCGAAGTCCGGCGGGAAGTCGCCCGGGCTGAGCCAGCCGAGCAGTCCGCCGTTGATGCCGGTGGCGCGGTCGGCGGAATGCACGCGCGCGAGTTTCTCGTAGTCCTCGCCGGCGCGGATGCGCGCGTGCAACGACTCGGCGAGTTCGCGCGCGGCGCGCACGTTCAGGCTCGCGCTCGGGCGAATCAGAATGTGCCGGATCAACTGCTGCTCGGCGATCTGTCCTTCGCGCTTGCGTTGATGCAACTTGAGCAGATGCAAGCCGTTGCCGGTGCGGAAAATTTCGCTGATCGCGCCAACTTGCGTGTCGCGCACGGTGCGCACGAACGCCGGCGGCAACTGCTCGACTCGCCGCCAGCCGAGATAGCCGCCCTGCTCGCTGTCGGGTCCGTCGGAGAGCGTGCGTGCGGCGTCGGCGAAGTCGCGCCCGGCGACCAAGCCCTCGTGGATGTGCGCGAGATTCTCGAGTTCGCCTTGCACCTCGGCGTCCGACTTGCCGGCGAGCGAGACGAACAGATGCGACAGTTCATACGACTCGGTCAGCGCGTTCAACTCCTGATGCGTCGCCAGATAGTTCTCGACCTCGCGCTCGCTGACCGCGACGCGCGCGTTGACCGCGGCGTCCACCAAGCGGCTGATGAGTTGCTGCTCGCGGATGCTGGCGCGGAACTGGCGCTTTGAGATGCCGCCGCTGGCGATGCGCTCGAGCAGCAACTTCGGCGGAATCTGATTCTGCTCGGCGATGAAGGCGATGGCGCGATCAATCTCCTGCGCCGGAATGCGGATGCCGCGGCGCAACGCGGTCTGCGCTTGGATGCGGTCGTCAATCATCTGATCGAGCACGCGCGCATCGATGCGCCCGTCGAACGGCGCGATGCCGGCGGACTGCTGCAGCGCCTCGCGCTGATGGCGCGCTTGATACTCGCTCAACGTGATCGGCTCCTCGTTGACCACCACCAGCACCTTGTCGATCGCAATCGCCTGCGCGCGCGTCGGCGACGCGCCCAGCGTTAACGCGAGCAACAAAGCGGGCAATAAGCCCGACAACAACCATCGCAACATTCGCATCGTTAACTCATTCGTTGATTCACAGACGGGAACTGATTCGCCCGAGGTCGTCGAGTTCCAGCGTCAGCAGGAAGCGACTCTTGCGCGCGCCGGCGCCGTCGAGATAGCGTTGCGCACCGATTCGCAGCGCCCAGCAGCAAGCGTCGAAGCCGACGCCGAGCACTGACGAGTTGGTCTTATGTTCACGCAGCGAATACGCGGTGGCGGCCTGCAACTGCCAGCGCGCCGCCAGCGGCGTCTTCCACGACAGGTTGATCTGCTCGGAGTCCCGGTCGCGGAAAGTATAAGCGATTGCGCCGCCGCGCGCGCCGCCGCCGCCGCCTCGAGTGCCAGTCGCGCCGGCGTAGTTCGCGCTCAGTCGGAAGGCGTCGAGTTGGTCGCTGCCGTCGCGCCATTTGGCGAACGCGCCGGCCTCCCATTTCGGCGCGATGGCGGCGGCGATCTCGGCCAGCGCGCCGGAGGTGCGCGCGGTCTGTGCTGCTGCGTCCGCGTCGGGAAGGACGACCGCGCGGTCATCGAAATAGAACACTTGGCCGAGGCTCATTCGCAAACGCTGGCGGCCGCTGTCGGCGGCGATGATGCGGCTGGTCACGCCGAGCGCGAGTTGCTCGGTGTCGCCGATGCGGTCGCCGCCGAAGAATCGGTTGTCGCGGAAGTAGTGGCCGAAACTGGTGTCGTCGCCGCCGTCGGCGTCGAACACCGGGAAGTCGTTTTGCTTGCGCCGGCGTGGGATGTTGAGATAGCGCAGTCGCGGCTCCAAGGTCTGCGCGTGATGCGCGGTCGCGCGCTCGAAATAAAGACGACCGTCAAGGCTGAAGATCGGCGCGGTGACCGATGGCGTGCGTTCGCCGTTGACCGCATCGTCGAGCGCATAGCGAATCGTCTGCACCGATGCGCGCGGCACCAACGCGCCATACGCGCGTCGCAACGGCAACGCGATCGACGGGCGCAGTCGCAGTCGCGCGCCGCTCGGCTGCATGCGATCGTTGTGGCGGAAGTCGGTGTACTCGGCGTCCGCCGCGATCTCAAATCTTCCGATTCGCCGCGGCGTCGCGGTCAGGGTGAGTTGCGGCAGGCGTTTATGCGGACGCTCGTGCGCGTCGACTTCGGCGGCGACATCGTATGAGATCGCGCGCGCGTTGAAGCGCAGCGCGTCGCCGTGATAGTCGAGCCGCGCGCGCTGCGCGACATAACTCGACGCGACCAAGTCAACCTCGTTGGCGAAGTCGCGCAAGTACGCGCGATCCGAAATGCTCTGCCAGTTCACGCGCGCGTCCCACTTCGCGCCGAAACGATGATGATGATCGAGGCCGAATGAATAGCGGTCGTCGTCGTCGCGCTGATTGTCCGACGGCAAATATTCGCCGCGCAGTTCGCTGCGGCTGCCGATGCCGAGATGGCGGAACTCGCCGGACACTTGCGCGCCGCGCTTGCTTAATATGCGCGGCGTCAGCGTGGCGTCGTAGTTCGGCGCGAGGTTGAAGTAATACGGGACTTCGATGATCGCGCCGGAGTCGTCGTCATAGCCGAAGGTCGGGAACAGGAATCCACTCTTGCGCTGGTCGTTGATCGGGAATGCGGCG
>JBPCXC010000051.1:0-3682 GCA_051008875.1 bacterium | reverse complement strand
CCCCGCATCCCTGCGGGAATGACGGCGGTAGCAGAATGCCGCGGAAGTAACGGCGGGGGAGTGCGAGCGTAGCGCGCCCTCCCCCGCCGTCATTCCCGTCGTCTGTTCAGCGGGAATCCACGCTCGCGCAAGCGAGTGAGGCAGGGCGAAGCCCTGCTGGCTTGTGGTGCGAGCGGAGATTCATGTCTTGCTCACACCACCCCGCCAGCGTTCAAATTGCCATCCATGGCAAATGGATTCCCCGCATCCCTGCGGGAATGACGGCGGTAGCAGAATGCCGCGGAAGTAACGGCGGGGGAGTGCGAGCGTAGCGAGCCCCTCCCCGCCGTCATTCCCGTAGTCTGTTAAGCGGGAATCCACACTCGCGCAAGCGAGTGAGGCAAGCCGAAGGCTTGCTGGCTTTCGATGCGGGCGGGAATCGCGTGGTTTGTTCGCGCCGCCCCCGCCGGCGTTCAAATTGCCATCCGTGGCGACTGGATTCCCCGCATCCCTGCGGGAATGACGGCGAAGAGGGTTCTTTTCGCGCAGCGCGCCCGAAGGGCGCGCTCACTTCGCGCTTACGGGCGCGCTCGTTTTACCAACTCATTCCCGCTTTGAACAACACGCCGTTCTCGCCGTTCGCATCGCGTTGCTTGCGATACGCCTCCACGCTCATCTCCAGCGGAAGCGCGATCAACTTGTATCGCCCGCCGAGGCGATAGTCGCGGACGCCGTCGGACAAGCGCAAGCCGGTGTAGGGCGTCAGCATTCCTTCGCCGAAGGCGAAGCCGTATGCGACTTCGCTGTCCATCCTTGCGATTGGGTCGAATGACTCATCGGACGAATCACCCGACGCCAACTCCGCCGCGCTTTCGGTCCATAGGCGATCAACGCCGCTTCGGGTCACGCCCCAGCCCGGCTCCACGCGCCACGACAATCCCTGACCGTCCGCGCCCGACGCATAACGCAATGTCCCACTGACTCCCCACTCGTCGTGCTCGCCGCCGTGCGCCAGCAACGCGCGCGCGTTCAGCGACGCGCTGACGCCGTCGCCGGTGTCGTGCGCCAAATGTCCGCCGAGCTCGATGCCGACGCCGGAGCGCGCGTCGCCGCCGTCGTATCGCGCGCCCAACTCGAGCGCGCGGCGCGTGCCGTTGGTCGCGCCGCCGCCGAACTCCATGCCGACGCGCACGCGCCGCGAGGCGACGTCCAAATCCTTGGTCGCCGCGTCGTCGTAATCAACCTCCATGTTCGCGACTTGCGCGTCGAACTTCAGCCGCATCGTGCTTGCGTCGTCGACCGCGAGGTCGCCGCTGGCGACGCCGAGCGATGCGCTTCGCAGCTCCACATCGCCCGATGCTTTGTTCGCGCTCGTGTCTTCGCGGTTGTCCAAGTCGCCTTCGCCGTAGCCGACGCTCGCCCAGATGTCCGTGCCGCCGGCGCGTCGCCAGGCGACATACGGGTGCACGCTGGTGGTTGATAGTTCGATCGTGCCTTCGACTGGGTCGTCGTTCATGTCGACCGTTTCATAATCCCATTCCCCTTCGCTCCGCGACACCGCCGCGCCGGCGATGGTTCCGTTATTGAGCCGCGCGTCGGCGCCGACTTGGACGCTGTACAAATCGCCGTCCCAGTCCAACATCTTGTCCTCGCCGCCGAGGTTTTGATACGCGCCGCCGAGCCACACGCCCGCGCCGTTGCCGACGCCGCCGTCGCCGGACAATGCGAGCGAATGCGTCTTACCGTCGAGCAGCCGCTTGATGCCGTCGCCGACGACGCTTTCAAACTCCGCGCCGTCCGCCATCGCCGCCGCGCCTTCCGTCGCGAACGATGCGGTCAGCGAAGCGGCGTTGAAGTTGCTCCCGCCGACGCCATCGCCGACCGCGCCGACGCGGTTGGAAATCGCGTTGGCGACGTCGCTCGCGATCGCCGCGGCGACCATCGGCAGAGACTCCGCGACCGCCATCTTCGCCGCCGGGCTGATGCCGCATCCTCCGCCGCCGCTACTCTTGCAGACGGTGACGGTGTAGGCGCGCGTGGTTGTGGTGTCTTCGGCGGTGACGGTCACGGTGATGGTGTTCGTGCCGACGACGAGATCCGCTTCGCCGTTTGCGCCGATGGTGTCGTCGCGGTTGGAGGCGATGACGATGGTCGCGCCGGTCGTGTCGGTCGCGGTTGCGGTGATTGTTGTGCTGTCCACATCATTGTCGACGTTCGCGCTGTACGACGTGGTGGTTGCGGCGAATGCTGGCGTGAACGTGATGCCGGTGAGCGACAGCGCGCTCAGCGTCGCGTCGGCGCTCAGCGTCGGCAGCGTCGGTGTTTCCGGCGTCGGCGCATCCGCCGCGGCTTCGCGGGTGACGGTTACGGTGTAGTCGTTCGTCGTGGCGTCTGCGGCGGTTACGGTCACGGTGATCGTATTTTCGCCTTCGATCAATTCCACATCGGCGTCGTCGGTGGTTCCGTCGGTGTCGTCTGGTGTGTTGTAGGCAATCATTGCGCCGGAGTCGGTCGCGGTCGCGGTGATGGTGGTGCTGTCCAAATCGTTGCCGACGCTCGCGGTGTAGGTCGTGGTGCTCGGGGCGAAGTTTTCGTTGAGCGTGATGTTGGTGAGCGAAAGTGCGATGAGCGTCGCGTCCGAACTCGCCGCCATCGGGGTCGCCGTTGCTGGCGGCGTTGTCCATGCGCTGGCGGCGGCGGCGGAATGCGTCGAGCGGGCGGCGACGGCGTATTCGGTGTCGGGCGTCAAGCCGGTGACGGTCGCGGTCAGCGTGTCGGCGCCGGTGACGGACACCAGCGCGTCGCCGCTGCAATTCGTTTCATCAAACACCGGCGAGTCGTTCGCAAGCGCGCACACTTCATACCCGCGCGGTGTCGTGCCGCTGGTCGGCGCGAGCCAACTTACATCAATCTGCGCGTCGCCGCCGCTCGCGGTCACGCCGGTCGGCGCTTCGGGCGGCGTCACCACATCGGCGGTGACGGCGAGCGACATCGCGAAGCCGGCGGCGCGCACGAACGTGCCGCCGTCGGTGCTGACGTAGAGGCGATCGTCGACGACCTCCCAGCCGGTGTCGCCGGTGTCGCCGTTGGATTCGGTGGCGCGCCCGCGCCAGTAGTTGTTGGCGCCGGTCGGTGCGTCCGGCGCGCTGACGACGATGTAGTAGTCGCGTTGGCGCAGCAGGTGGATGTCGTCGGAAATGGTGAAGGCGGTCGCGCCGTGGGTGGTCGGGTCGGCGCCGGCGAAGCGCGCGAGTTCGGCGCCCGGGTCGCCGTCGGTGGCGGCGGTGCTGTCGTGCAGCGCGACGCGCAGCGCGCCCGCCGAGCCGAATTCGACCATGCCGCCGCTGCCGCCGCCGAAGTTCAGCGTCACCGAGCGGATGTGGTAGCCGTCGTCGGCGTCGCCGGTGCGGAAGGCTTGCGCGTAGGCGTTGTTCGCCGAGGTGCCGGCGGTGACGCGGTTGCCGATTAACAGCGGGACGCCGGCGTTTTCGGCGAGGTTGCACACCGCCTCTTGCCCGGCGCCGACGCTCGGGCAGGTGACGACTTGCGCGAAGGCGATGTTCGGTGCGGCGAAGAGGAGCGCGACGAAGAGAAGCCAAGCCGCGCGTGGGGTGCGGCTACTTAAAAATCGGGGGGGGGGGGGGGGAGGCTGAGGTTTTCGTGATCCTGGGGATGGTCCCCGTGTTTGTGGTGGGGGGTTGTT
>JBPCXC010000050.1:0-9090 GCA_051008875.1 bacterium | reverse complement strand
TTGGCTCGCGGGAACAGGCGCGCCGCGTGCAATGGCAGAAAGTTGGGGTCGTCGGGACTGGCTCGGATCAAGCACACCTTTCCGCCGGCGGCGCGCGGCGCGCGCAACGCTTGTTCGAGCAACGCCTCGGCGTCGGCGACGTTGCCGGACAAAACTTGCTCGGCGACCACGCCTTGCAAAATGTTTTCCCAGAAGCGGATGCGCTCGGCGGTGTCCGGGATGTCGGTTTGCGCGCGACGGCGGAAGCGTCCGACCAGCCGCGCGAGTTCGCCGTAGGCGCTCGGGATCAGCGCGTCGATGCGGTCGCCGAGCAGCCGCGTCAGCGTCGGCGAAGCCGCGCCGCTGGCGACGGTGATGGTGATCGGATCGCGGTCGATCGCCAGCGGGAAGACCACATCGCACAACTTCGCGTCGTCGGCGACGTTGACCGGCACGCCGCAGCGCGCGGCTTCGGCGGCGACGCGACGATTGACCGCGCGTTGATCGGTCGCCGCCACCACCAGCGCATAGCGGTTGCGCGAGTCGTTGTTGTGGGAGTCGTCGTCGGCGACATTGCCGACATCGTCGTCGGCGACATTCTCGACATCGCCGTCGGCGTAGTCGCGCGTCGCGAGTTCGCCGCCATGCTCGGCGATCAGTTGCGCCAGCGCATCGCCGATCACCGGCGCAATCACATCCACCCGACCGCCAGCGCCGATCACCCGCCGCGCGCGCTTGAGCGCGACCTCGCCGCCACCGACAACAAGGCAACGTCGCCCAGCGAAGTTGTGATGCAGCGGCAGGTATTTCATCGCAACGGGATTCGATTCGCGGGCAACGGACGCCGGAGATGGCGCGCGATCATTGCGCCGCCGTCGCTGCGCCACCGCCGACAACAAGGCAACGTCGCCCGGCGAAGTTGTGATGCAGCGGCAGGTGTTTCATCGCAACGAGTTTCGATTCGCGGGCAACGGGCGCCGAGGATGGCGCGCGATCATTGTAGCCCAAACCGCCGTGTTGTCGCGCAATCGCCGAGCGCATCGCGGTCGGCTACAATCGCGCGCAACGAAACGCTGCGCATGATTGACACTCTTTCCAAGCAACAACGATCCGCGTTGATGAGTCGCGTGCGCGGGCGGCACACCAAGCCGGAGGTGCTGGTGCGGATGCTGCTGCATCGCCGCGGCGTGCGCTTCCGGCTCGGCGGGCGCAATCTCCCTGGGCGACCGGACATCGTGCTGGTGCGCCATCGCGTCGCGATTTTCGTGCACGGCTGCTTCTGGCATCTGCATCCGAACTGCAAGCACGCGCGCATCCCGCAGCAAAACCGCGCGTATTGGAAGCCGAAACTCGAAGCCAATCGCGCGCGCGACCGCGTCAATCGCGCCGCGCTTCGAGCCGCCGGCTGGAAGGTGGTGACGGTGTGGGAATGCGTCGCCATGAAGCGTCCGAACCGCGCGGTGGACGACATCCTGCGCACAATCGGAATCGGAATCGGAACGCGCGCGAAGACGACCTACGACTTCCCGATCTCCGATCGCGATGCGTTGAAGGTCGCCGAGCAACGCAGTCGTTATTTAATCGCCGCCGATGATCGCAAACGCGGCGAACGCGGCGCGAAGAAAAAGAAACGATCGTAGGCGCGCCGGCGGGTCGCCGATGCGCGTCGCGTCATGGCGCGGCGTGAATCTCGGCGCCGCCCCACAGGTGCGAGAACGCCTTGCAGTGAATCAGCAGCGAGCGGTATTCGGCGAGGTCCAAGTCCGCCGGGATCGCGTATTCCTGCGCGCCGGCATGCGCTTGCAGCGCGCCGATCTCGACCGAGTCGGGCGCGGCGGTGCGGTCGTTGATTTCGCTGAGCGCGCGCGGCGACAGGAACACCTTCAGGTCGGGTCCGCTGCGGGTTTTGAAGTCGTCGTCGAAGACGATGTAGCGCACGCCGTCGTCGCGCGCGACGATGCGCCACGCGCCGTGGATGTCATAGCCTTTGTTAGTCCATTCGCCGCGCGCGATCTCCTGCGCCGCGGCATCGAGCGCAACCTCTTGCGCCGCAGTGGTGAGCGCGGCGGCGCACAGCAGCGCGCCAACGCCGAGCGTCGCCGCGATCAAGCGGCAACGATGGCGAAGCGGACGGCGGTGGGAATGCAGCATAACGATTGGTCGGTGGCGGACGATGGCGACTGGTGGTGGCGAACGATGGCGTTGCGCGATGCTACCAGATTGCGCGCCCGCGACCAACCCCGCGGCGGCGAGGCGTTGCGCGCTTGACAAGCCCGAGGCGTCGGTGTAGTTTGCCGCTCGCTGTTATCAGCACCTCTTTTTCAGGTGCTCCCGCCAAGCGTTCTTGTCGGGAGTGAAACGGGAAGTCGGTGCGCCGCGCGATTCGATGCGCGGCAATCCCGACGCTGCCCCCGCAACGGTGAACGAGGCGCAGCTTGCACAACGCCACTGTATCCACGCGATATGGGAAGGCGCAAGCGGCGATATTGCGATTTCGCAATCGACTCGTGAGCCCGGAGACCGGCCTGAAGAACAACGCGTCCGGTCGGGTCGGACGCCCAACTCTTTGTGCGCGGGTGCGCGTTATGGAGTTCAAAATGTCATGCCTTAAGTTACCGACTGGCGTCGGTGTTGTTGTTGTTTTCGTTTTCGTTGTTTCGGTTTTTGCTTCCATTTTTTTACTCGCGCCCGCCGCTTTCGCGCAAAACGATGACGACGATCGGCTGACCATCTTGATCACCGCGTCGCGCTTCGCCGAGACGGTGGATGAGACGCTGGCGCCGGTCACGGTGATCACGCGCGAGGAGATCGAGGAAAAGCAAGCGAGCACGGTGGAGGAGGTGCTGCGCTCGGTGCCGGGGATTACGCTGACCAACAACGGCGGCGCCGGCAAAGTCACTTCGCTGTTTTTGCGCGGCACCGAATCCAATCACGTGTTGGTGTTGATCGACGGCGTCAAAGTCGGCAGCGCGACCGCCGGAGCGACGCCGTTCCAACATCTGCCGCTCGACCAGATTGAAAAGATCGAAGTGGTGCGCGGACCGCGCTCGAGTCTGTACGGATCCGAAGCGATCGGCGGCGTGATCCAAATCTTCACGCGCAAAGGCGACGGCCCGCCGCGCCCGCGATTCAGCGCCAGCGTCGGCAGCCACAACGCACGCGCGATGGAACTCGGCGTAAGCGGCGGCGAAGGCCGCGGCTGGTATAACTTCGGACTGTCGGGCGAGGGGACGGATGGGTTTGATGCGTGCGATCACCCTGTATCCGGCGGTTGTTTTAGTTTTGAGTCGGATGAGCCAGACGACGACGGCCACGAAAATCGCGCGGTCTCTTTGCGCGGCGGCGTGACGTTGACCGATGCGCTGTCCATCGAAGGCAATCTGTTGAACTCGGAAAGCGAAACCGAGTTTGATGGTTCGTATGAAAACGAAACGGAAACGACCAATCGTACGGCGAGCGTTAAATTCAATTTCCGCGCGGATGAAAATTGGAAAAGCAGTTTCTTGGTTTCCAGACACCGCGATGAATCGCAGGGCTTTGTGGATTGCGGCGAAATAATCCATCCTGAACCAAACCCTTATTCTAACCCACCTTGTGTAGAACACATAGTTAATGGTGGATCCGCTCAATCCACTTTGACTCGCGATGAGTTCAACACCGAGCGCAATCAATTCGCTTGGCAGAATGACTTCCGCGTGGATGAAAACAAACGGATGATCGTCGGCGCCGATCATCTTAACGACAAAGTCGGCGGCACCACCGCTTATGCAGTGGATAGCCGCGACAATCTCGGTCTGTTCGCCTCGTGGCGCACCGCTTTTGCCGTTGACGATGTCGAGTTTTCGTTGCGCGAGGACGACAACGAGCAGTTCGGCGACAAGACCACCGGCGGCATCGGCTGGGGGCGCGATCTCGGCGACGGCAATCGAGTCACCGCATCGTATGGCACCGCGTTCACCGTGCCGACCTTCAACGATTTGTATTGGCCATCCGGTGAATTTTACGAGGGCAATCCCGATCTCAAACCTGAAAAATCAAAAAGTTTTGATTTCGGACTGGCGCATAACACAAACGGCCAAAGATGGTCGGTTAATTTCTTTCACACGAGGGTCAAAGACTTAATCGCAGACGCATCCGCACCAGAACCGAGCAGACCCTATTTGTCTAGGCCATTTAATATAAACAAAGCCAAAATCACCGGACTTGAGTTCAGCGCCGCCACTGTCGTTGAGCAATGGAATTTGAGCGCGGGCATGACTGTGCTAAGCGCGCGCAACGACAGTGGCGCCAACAAAGGCGAGCCGTTGCCGAGACGACCGCGGGCGAAGTTTGACTTGGACTTGCGTCGCGATTTTGGAAAACATTCCATCGGCGTGAATCTATACGCGCAAGGAAAAAGCGAGGACACCAACGACGCAGAAATCAAGTCCTTCGCCACCGTTAGTCTGCGCGGCGCGAGTCGCATTGCGCCACATTGGTCGCTGGAAGCGAAAATCAACAACTTGCTCGACAAGGAATACGAGACCGCGTCCTACTACCCCCAAGACGAACGCAACATCACCGTCACCTTGCGCTATCTTCCATAACGCCATGTCCGCGGTGATGATTCAGGGCTGCACTTCGGACGCCGGCAAGTCGTTGCTGGCGGCCGGGCTGTGTCGGGCGTTGGCGCGGCGCGGGGTTTCGGTGGCGCCGTTCAAGCCGCAGAACATGGCGTTGAACAGCGCGGTCGCGGATGGCGCCGACGGCTGCGGCGAGATCGGGCGGGCGCAGGCGCTGCAGGCGCGGGCGTGCCGAATCGCGCCGCACACCGACATGAACCCGGTGCTGCTGAAGCCGTGCAGCGACACCCGCGCGCAGGTGATCATCCACGGTCGCGCGCGCCAGCAACTCGACGCGCGCGCGTTCCACGACTACAAGCGCGTCGCGCATGCGGCGGTGATGGAGTCGTATGCGCGGCTGCGGCGGCGCTACGAGTTCATCGTGATCGAAGGCGCCGGCTCGCCGGCGGAGATCAACCTGCGCGACAACGACATCGCCAACATGGGCTTCGCGCAAGCCGCCGACTGCGCGGTGGTGCTGATCGCCGACATCGATCGCGGCGGCGTGTTCGCGCATCTGGTCGGCACGCTGGCGCTGCTGAGCGAATCCGAGCGCGCGCGCGTGCGCGGTTTTGTCATCAACAAGTTCCGCGGCGATATTTCGTTATTGCAAAGCGGCTTGGACTGGTTGCAAGCGCGCACCGCCAAGCCGGTGCTCGGCGTGCTGCCGTATCTGCGCGGCTTGCATCTCGACGCCGAGGACGCGATCGACACCGCGCAAACGCCGACGCGCGCAACGCGGCAAGACGCAACGCGGCGATCGACAACGCACTCGACAACGCAGCGATTGGTGGCGGCGGTGCCGGTGCTGTCGCGCATCAGCAACCACACCGACTTCGATGCGCTGCGCCTTCACCCGCAGGTCGATCTGCGCTATGTCGCGCCGGGCGCGCCGTTGCCGCCATGCGACTTGATCGCGCTCGCCGGCAGCAAGAATGTGCGCGGCGATCTGCGCGAGTTGCGCGCGCACGGCTGGGACGCGCAGATCATGCGCCACCTGCGCTACGGCGGCAAAGTGCTCGGCGTGTGCGGCGGCTTCCAGATGCTCGGGCGCGAAATCGCCGACCCGCACGGCATCGAGTCGCGCGCCGGCGTCACCGCCGGACTCGGTCTGCTCGATATCGCCACCATGCTGCGCGCGCGCAAACGACTGCGCCACGCGCGCGGCACTTTGACTCTCGACGACGCCGCGGTGCGCGGCTATCACATCCACTGCGGCGTCACCGCCGGCGCCGCGCTGCGCGGTCCATTGGCGCGCTTGGAGGATGGCGAAAACGACGGCGCGATCGCCGCCGACGGACAAGTCGCCGGCACCTATCTGCACGGCTTGTTCGATCATCCGCAAGCCTGCCGCGCGCTGCTGCGCTGGGCTGGGCTGGCGACGCCGCAAGCGTTCGACCGCGACGCCGAGCGCGAGCGGCAACTCGAGCGACTGGCGGACTGCGTCGAGGCGAATCTGGACTGCGCGCGCTTGCTCGGCGAAACGCGCACGACCACCGCGGCGGCGTGAACGATGCGCGGACGATGGACGATGCGCGCGCGATGGACGATGCGGGCGACGTTGGCGACGTTGTGCTGGTGCGCGGCGCAAGCGACACCGGCGAGCGCGCAGATCAGCGTCACCGACGACGCCGGGCGCGTGGTCACGCTGGCGCAGCCGGCGCGGCGCATCGTCAGCCTGGCGCCGCATAACACCGAGAATCTATTCACCGCCGGCGCCGGCGCACGCATTGTCGCGGTCGGCGATCATAGCGACTATCCGCCGCAGGCGCGGCAACTGCCGCGCGTCGGCAGCCACGCGCAGATTAATCTGGAAGCGTTGCTCGCGTATCAGCCGGACTTGGTGGTGGCGTGGCAGACCAACACCGCGCTGCACGACGCGCTGGCGCGCATCGAGCAATGGGGCATCGCGGTGTATTACTCCGAGCCGCGCGACTTCGACGACATCATCGCCAACATCGAGGAACTCGCGCTGCTCGCCGGCACGACGCGCATCGAGCCGTCGCCGGCGAGGCTGCGCGAAACGCTGGCGCGCACCCGCGCGCGCTTCGCCGACGCGCGCGAGCAGAGCGTGTTCTATCAAGTCTGGAGCGAGCCGCTGATCACCCTCAACGGCGATCACTACCTCAGCCGCGCGCTCGAGATCTGCGGCGCGCGCAACGCCTTCGCGCACCTGCCGTTCATCGCGCCGCGGGTCAGCGTCGAAGCGGTGGTGCAAGCGAACCCCGACATCATCATCACCGGCGCGATCCCCAACGACGACGACGACGCGACCGCGGACTTCGCGCGATGGCGCAAATGGAGCAGCCTCGACGCGGTCGCCAACGACGCGCTGATCGCGGTCGACTCGAACGCGATGCACCGCCACACCGCGCGGATGATCCTCGGCGTCGAAAAACTATGCGAGCAGATTGATCGCGTGCGTCGAAACTGACGTTCAGCGTTGCAGATGCGGGATCAGCAGCGGCACTTATCGCCACACCGCGCGGATGATCCTCGGCGTCGGGAAGTTATGCGAGCAAATCGATCGCGTGCGCCGAGACTGACGTTCAGCGTTGCAGATGCGGGATCAGCAGCGGCACTTCGGCGGCGTCGGGGTGGCGGCGCACGGCGATGTCGAGGTTGAACACGTTGCTCACCGTCGCTTCGGTGAACACTTCGATCGGCGCGCCGTCGGCGATGGTCATGCCGCGGTCGATGATGATCGCGCGGTCGGCGAACTGCGCCACCAAGTTGAGGTTGTGCAAGGTGCAGACGATGCCGATGCGCTCATCGCGACTTAGGCGCTTGAGCAGTCTGAGCAGCGCGTATTGATGGCTCAAGTCGAGCGCCGAGACCGGCTCGTCGAGCAGCAGGAAGCGTCCGTCCGGACCGTCCCAAATTTGCGCCAGCACGCGCGCGGTCTGCACCCGCTGCTGCTCGCCGCCGGACAGCGTGGTGTATGCGCGCGCGCCCAAGCCGGCGCAGTCGCACAGCGCCAGCACCTCATCGGCGATGGCGCGGTTGCGCGCGTCCGAAGTGGAATGCGGCATGCGTCCCATCAGCACCACGTCGGCGACGCTGAACGGGAAGTCGAGCGTGGAGCGTTGCGGCAACGCCGCGCGCATTCGCGCCAGCCGCGCGCGCGGCCATTCACGCAGCGCGCGGCGCGCCAACTCGACGCCGCCGTCGCTCGGCGTCAGCTCGCCGTCCAAGCAGCGCAGCAACGTGGTCTTGCCGGCGCCGTTCGGCCCGACCACCATGGTCAACTCGCCGGGCGCGAAGGCGGCGGTGAAGTTGTCGAGCAAGACCTGCGCGCCGACGCGCACGGTGACATGGCTGGCGTTCAGCATCGCCGGTTCACGCCGCGCGCGCGCGGTGGAATCGCACCAGCAGCCACAGGAAGAACGGGCCGCCGAGCAGCGCGGTGATGATGCCGATCGGAATCTCGGCAGGCGCTGCGGCGACGCGCGCGACGATGTCGGCGACCACCAGCAACGCCGCGCCGAACAACGCCGACGCCGGCAGCAGCAGGCGATGGTCGGGACCGACCGCCAAGCGAATCATGTGCGGCACGACCAAGCCGACGAAGCCAATGATGCCGCTGACGCAGACCGCGGCGCCGACGGTCAGCGCGACCAGCGCGATCAAGCGACGCTTGACCCGCTCCAAGTCGATGCCGAGATGCACCGCCTCGCGCTCGCCGAGCAGGTTGGCGTTGAGCGCGTCGGCGTAGCGCGGCAGCAGCAGCAACGCCGGCAGCATGAACGCCAACGCGACCAGCAACTTGCGCCAGTCGGTGACGCCGAGACTGCCGAGGCTCCAGAACACCAGACTGCGAAGTTGCTGTTCGTCGGCGATGTAATGCAGCAAGCCGATCGCAGCGCCGGCGATGGCGTTGACCGCGATGCCGGCGAGCAGCATGGTGGCGATGTCGGTCTTGCCGCCGACCACCGACAGCCGATGCACCACGACGATGCTCGCGGCGCCGCCGCCGAACGCCGCCGCCGGCAGCAGCCACGCGGCGATGCGCTGCGCGTGCTCGGCGCCGAGATGCGCCAGCCATCCGCCACCGAGCACGATCGCCGCGACCGCACCGAGCGCGGCGCCAGAGGACACGCCGAGCAGCCCGGGGTCGGCCATCGGATTGCGGAACAAGCCTTGCATCACCGCGCCGCACAACGCCAGCCCGGCGCCGACGAACAACCCGAGCAACAAGCGCGGGATGCGGATTTCGGCGAGGATCATCGGCAATCGTCGGTCGGCGCCGTCGCCGTCGGCGATCAACGCGACCTCGTCCCCGCGCGACGCGAACACCGCCGCCACCGCATCCGGCAACGCCGCCGCGGTCTCGGCCAAACTGCTCGGGATCGCGCCGCTGGCAAGCGAATACACCGCCACCGCCAGCAACAAAATGACGAGCAACGCGAGAATGACGCGGCGACGACGGTTGGAATAACTGGACACTGCGAGCAGGTGGCGTGGGTGGCGTGACGAGTGACGTGACGGACGGCTGGCGTGTGGCGTGGGC